>CAXTSD010000186.1:0-5488 GCA_964246775.1 uncultured Acetobacteraceae bacterium
CAACGCGCCGCCTTCGAGACCGACCGCGAGCCCAGCCTGGACGAGCGCAAGCGCCGCATCGGCAAGATCATCGAGATGCTGCTCGGCCACCGCGAGCGCATCAGCGCGGCGCTGAACCAGGATTTCGGCAACCATCCGCTGCCGGCCTCCGACCTGATCGAGGTGCTGGGTCCGGTGGCGCGGGCGCAATACGTGCTCGGCAAGCTCGAGGACTGGATGCAGCCCTGCCCCTGCGACACCGACCCGGCGATGCTGGGCACCGCGCGGGCCTATACGAAGAGCCAGCCGAAAGGCGTCGTCGGCAACATCGTGCCGTGGAACTTCCCGTTCGACCTTTCCGTCGGGCCGATGATCGAGATGCTCGCCGCCGGCAACCGGGTGATCGTGAAGCCCTCCGAATACACCCCCGCGTCGGCGGCCCTGCTTGCCGAGATGGTGGAGAAGACGTTCGATCCGACGCTCGTCCACGTCGCGGTCGGCGGGCTTGACCTCGCACGCGCGTTCTCCGAGCTGCCCTGGGATCACCTGCTCTATACCGGCAGCCCGAATGTCGGCCGCCAGATCATGCAGGCGGCGGCGCGCAACCTGACGCCGGTGACGCTCGAGCTCGGCGGCAAGTGCCCCGCCGTGCTGACGCCAGGCTCGGTGAATGCGACCAACGTCGCCCAGGTGATCGGCACCAAGACGGTGAAGAACGGGCAGATGTGCATCTCGGTCGATTACTGCCTGGTGCCCCGCGCCGAGGTGAAGAGCTTCGTCGACCTGTCGGTCGAGTTCATGCAGCGCACGGTGCCGAACTATTCGCAGAGCGACGATTGCACCGGCATCATCTCGCCTCGCCACATGGACCGCATCTCCGGCTTGCTGCAGGAGGCGCGCGACCGGCAGACCCAGATCGTCGAGCTCGAGCCGAACGGCCGGATCGACCCGGAAACACGCCGGATGCCGATCTCGCTGGTGATCGATCCGGCGGCCGACCTGCGCATCATGAAGGAGGAGATCTTCGGCCCGATCCTGCCCGTCGTGCCGTATGACGATCTTGACGCGGCGGTCGCGACGATCAACGCCGGCGAGCGTCCGCTCGGGCTCTACGTGTTCGGCGAGGATCAGGCGAGCACCGATCACGTGCTCAGCCGGACGAGTTCCGGCGGGGCGGCGGTCAATACCTGCGCCTTGCAGGGCGCGCTGCCGTCGCTCGCCTTCGGCGGCGTCGGGATGAGCGGCATGGGGCGCCACCACGGCATCGAAGGCTTCCGCGAGTTCTCCAACCAGCGCGGCGTCGTCGTGCGCGGCACCGGCGACCACATCGACGCCTTTTACGCGCCGTATGCGAAGGCGGCGGCGGTGGTGCAGGCGGCGCTCGGCGGCTGAGCGGCGGCGCGGTTGGCGGCGTGGCGGTCTGCCCGCCGCGCATCGGCGCCACGCCCGATCGCGATCATCCCGCTCGTCGTCCGGCCGATTTGAGCTGCGCGAGCATGATGCCGCCGAGGCGCAGCGCCCTCGCCTGGGCGGAGGCGTCGATCCGCTTCACGTCGATCAGGCTCACCGGACCGGCTGCCGAAAGCGTGTGCAGCCCGTCGGTGAACGGCGCCAGCGCGGCGGGCGCGCTGAGGCCGGCGCCGAGGGTTGCCGTAAACCCGGTCTGATCGAGCCGGGAGATCGACAGCTCGCGCAACGCGGCGCCATAGCTCGATCGGCAATCCTGCACCGGCAGCACGATCGCGCCATCCTGCAGCCGCGCGGTGCCGCCGGGGCGGGCGCCGGCGAGGTCGATGCGCACCGGGTTGCCAGGATGCAGTTGCCACGGCCCGGTCAAGGCGCGCGACCACGCGACGTGGAGGTGGCTCCGTCTCGAGGCCGCGTTGCGCGACGGGGCGTAGAACAGCCACCACTTGCCCGCGTGAAACAGCGGTGTCGCGTCGATCGCCGGCCCATCAAGGGCGATCCGGCAGACCGGCTGCCAGCGGAACGGAAACGGGCAGGCGCGATACAGCGTCAGCGTGCCTGAGCGATACGCCTCCGGCAGCATCCAAATCTGCCCCTCGGCCTCGAAGACGACGGGATAGGACAGGTGCCACCTTGCCCGGAGCACCGTGCGGCAGTCGAACAGCGTGAGGTCGGCGTCATAGATCAGCAGCTCGATATGGCCGACCCGCGTGCGGTAGTCGAACGCCTCGGCGAACACGTGGAGCCGGCCGTCGCGCCACAGCCCGAACGGATCGGCGCGGTAGGCGCCGCGCCGCATTGCCGGCAGCCAGACCAGGCCGGCGGCATCGATCCCGTCGCGCACGACCCGGTCGGCGGACTGCCTCAGGATGGCGCAGCGCCAGATGTCCGCCGGGTGCAGCCTGCCTCCTCCTCCTCTAGCCGGACCGTCGCACTACTGCGCCGCCCGGCCGTGGCAGTGCTTGTATTTTCTGCCCGAACCGCACGGGCAAGGCGCGTTGCGAGGCGTGTTGAGCCAGCTCGCCGGGTCGTTCGGATCAACCGAAGCGGCGGTGCCGGCGAGCGTCATCCGGATCGGCTCGAGCTCGGCGAGCGCGGTTTCGCCCGAAGCGTGACCGGCATGAGATAACGCCTGCGGCGCCGGGTGGCTCTCGAACACGCGGACCGGCTCGGGCGAGGGGATCGGATCGGCGCCGAGCTCGACCCGGGCGAGCAGGGCGGTGATGCGCTCGCGCAGGTCGTCCAGCATGGCGTTGAACAGCGCGAAGGCTTCCGACTTGTATTCGTTGAGCGGATCGCGCTGGCCATAGGCGCGCAGGCCGATGCCCTGGCGCAAGTAGTCGAGCGCCAGCAGGTGCTCCTTCCACACCGCGTCGAACACCTGCAGCAGCAGCGACTTCTCGACATAGCGCATCACTTCGGGGCCGAAGCTCGCGGCCTTGCCCGCCATCATCCTGTCGGCCGCCTGATCGATGCGCTCCCGTATGCCGGTCTCGTCGATGCCGTCCTCGCGGCCCCAGTCGGGGATCGGCAGGTCGAGGTTGAGCAGCCGCTGCACGTCGCCGGCGAGCTCGGCGGTCTCCCACTGCTCGGCGAACGCCTTTTCCGGGATGCGACGGGAAACCAGGCCGGCGATCAGCTCGTGGCGCATGTCGGCGATGGTTTCCGACACGTCGTTCGCCGACATGAACTCCCGGCGCTGGGCGTAGACCTCCTTGCGCTGATCGTTCATCACGTCGTCGTATTTCAGCACGTTCTTGCGCGTGTCGAAGTTGCGCGCCTCGACCTTCTTCTGCGCCTTTTCCAACGCCTTGTTGATCCAGGGGTGGACGATCGCCTCGCCTTCCTTGAGCCCGAGGCGCTGCAGCATGCCGCCCATGCGGTCCGAGCCGAAGATCCGCATCAGGTCGTCCTCGAGCGAGAGGAAGAACCGCGACGCGCCGGGATCGCCCTGCCGGCCGGAGCGGCCGCGCAGCTGGTTGTCGATGCGACGGCTCTCGTGCCGCTCGGTGCCGATGACGAACAGCCCGCCCGCCGCCTTTACCTGCTCGTGGTAGCCGTCGATCTCGCTGCGGATGCGCGCCGCCGCGGTCTCGCGTTCCGCGTCGTCGAGCGCCGGGCCGAGCTCGTTCTTGAGGCGCATGTCGAGGTTGCCGCCGAGCTTGATGTCGGTGCCGCGGCCGGCCATGTTGGTCGCGATAGTGACCCGGCCCGGCGCGCCGGCCTGGGCGACGATGCTCGCCTCCTGCTCGTGAAAGCGCGCGTTCAGCACCGAGTGCACGATGCGGCGGCGCTTGAGGATGTCGCTGATCGTCTCCGACTTCTCGATGCTGGTGGTGCCGACGAGCACCGGCTGGCCGCGCTGCTGCGCCTCCTCGATCAGGCTCGCGACGGCGGCGTATTTCTCGCCCGCCGAACGATACACCTCGTCGTCGCCGTCGAGCCTGCCGACCGCGACGTTGGTCGGTATCTCCACCACGTCGAGCTTGTAGATCTCGGCAAACTCGTCGGCCTCGGTCATCGCCGTGCCGGTCATGCCGGAGAGCTTCGGATACAGCCGGAAGTAGTTCTGGAAGGTGATCGAGGCCAGCGTCTGGTTCTCCTGCTGGACGGTGACGTGCTCCTTGGCTTCCAGCGCCTGGTGCAGGCCTTCGGAATAACGCCGGCCCTCCATCATCCGGCCGGTGAACTCGTCGACGATCACGATCTTGTCGTCGCGCACGATGTAGTCGACATCGCGCGCGAACAGCGTGTGGGCGCGCAGCGACTGCTGGACGTGATGCACGATGCTGACGTTGAAGATGTCGTAGAGGTTGCCCTCGGTCAGGATCGCCGCGTCGCGCAGCTTCTGCTCGATCAGCTCCGCGCCCTCCTCGGTGAGGTGCACCGAGCGGGCCTTCTCGTCCTTCTCGTAGGTCGTCTCGTCCGTGACCAGCACCCGCACCACGTCGTCGACGTGGCGGTAGAGCTCGGAGCTGTCGTCGGATGGGCCCGAGATGATGAGCGGCGTGCGCGCCTCGTCGATCAGTATGCTGTCCACCTCGTCGACGATCGCGTAGCCGAACGGCCGCTGCACCATGTCCTCGAGACGGTATTTCATGTTGTCGCGCAGGTAGTCGAAGCCGAACTCGTTGTTGGTGCCGTAGGTGACGTCAGAGGCATAGGCGGCTGCCCGCTCGCCGTCGGTCAGGCCGTGCACGATGACGCCCGTGGACAGGCCAAGGAAGCCGTAGAGCGCGCCGAGCTGCTCGGCGTCGCGCGCCGCCAGGTAGTCGTTGACGGTGACGACGTGGACGCCGCGGCCGAGCAGCGCGTTGAGGTAGACCGGCAGCGTCGCCACCAGGGTCTTGCCCTCGCCGGTCTTCATCTCGGCGATCTTGCCGTCGTGCAGGACCATGCCGCCGACCAGCTGGACGTCGAAATGGCGCAGGCCGAGCACCCGGCGGCTCGCCTCGCGCACCACGGCGAAGGCCTCGGCCAGCAGCTCGTCGAGGCTGGTGCCGCCGGCCAGCCGCTCACGGAACTCGACCGTCTTGTGGGCGAGGCCGGCATCGTCGAGCGCCGCCATCGCCGCCTCATGCGCGTTGATCTGCGGCACGCGCTTCTGATAGCCCTTGAGCGCGCGGTCATTGGCGGTGCCGAACACGGCGCGGGCAAGGGATCCGAACATCGACGGCCTTCATGGGAGGGAGTGGCCGCACCATCCAGGATCGGCTCCCGGCTCGGCAGGTGCACGGCGGCGGCGCGAGGGTGGCCCCGGTCAGATAGGACCGCGGGCAAGCCCGGTCAACCGAAGCGAACCCCGCCGGGCGAGCCGCGGCGCCTCGCTGCCTGCCCGCCGCGCGGCCGGCGAGCAGGCTGATTTTCCATACGGGATTTCACTCGCCGGCGCGGTTGTGAGCCCCGGTTGTGAGCAAGGTCGTCCGCAGGCAATATCCGGCCGCGCTCCGGACCCGGAGTTCGACGATGCACCCTTCTCCGAGGTATCCATGCGGCTTTCCTTCCTGACCACCGCGTGCGCGCTGGCGGCGCTCAGCCTGCC
>CAXTSD010000187.1:0-5443 GCA_964246775.1 uncultured Acetobacteraceae bacterium
CCCCCCAACGCCCGGGGGGGGGGGGGGTGGGTCGTGCGCGCGGGGGGCCGGGGGCGGGGGGGTGGGGGCGGCCGGGTGGTGGACGCCGCCGGCACCGTGGTCGGCGTCGTGTTCGCGGGTAGCGCCGGCGGCAAGGTTTCCGCGGTGACGCTGACCGATCTGCGGGGATTTCTCGCCGATGCCGGCGTGCTGCCGCTGTTTGCGCCGCCGGCCGACGGCACGCTCACGGATTGGCAGGCGATCTATGCGGCGAGCGCTGCCTCGGTAGTGCGGCTGACCTGCTGAGCCGCGCTCCGGCTCAGCCTCGGCGAGCGGGGATGCCGGCACCGAGGACGCTGCCGGTGATCGGCGCGCCGATGCTGGCGGGCAAATGCCGCGCCATCCGGGATTGCTCGTAGGCGAGCAGGCCATCGCTGATGGCCTGGTCGCTTATCACCCCGTCGCGCTCGGCGTCAGGCGGCGCGAGCGGCGGCATTGACGCAGGCGCCTGCCGGGCGGCGCGGTGGCGCCGGCGTGGCGACGTCAGCGGCGCGTCGCCAGGCTCGTGGTAGTCAGGCTCGTGGTTGGGCGGCTCGTGGTAGACAGGCTCGTGATAGTTCGGCTCGTGGTAGGTCGGCTCGTGATAGTCGTCGGCCGGGTTGGCGGCGGCGGGCGGGGTGCACAGGCAGAGCGCCAGAACGACCGAGACCTCGCGCAGCCTCGCGACCATGATCGAGCTCCCGGCAACGGGCGACGCTGGCGCGCCGGCGCCGCCCATCCGGCTATAGCGCGGCTTCGCCTGCAGGAGCGTGACCCGAACGAGGCAGGACGGCCACCGGCGCTTCGATCCGCGCCAGTCAGGCCTGCCCGACGGTCTGTGCCTGCTGGGCCCGGCGTTGCTGCCAGAGTGCCACGAAGTCGATCGGCTGCAGCAGCACCGCCGGGAAGCCGCCCTCGCGCGTGATGTCGGCGACGATGTTGCGGGCGAACGGGAACAGCAGGCGCGGGCATTCGATCAGCAGCATCGGCTCGACCGTCTCGTCGGGAACGCCGTTCAGCGTGAAGATGCCGGCATAGGCGAGTTCGGCGATGAACACCGGGCGGCCCGGCGTGCCGTTCGTCGGCGTCTCGTTGGCCTCGGCGCGGACCGAGAGCACGACCTCGTAGACGTGCTGGCCTTCCTGCAGACGGCGCGCCTGGACGTCGAGGTTGATCTGCACCTGCGGCTGGCTGCGCAGGGTGGCGAAGATCTCCGGGCCGGATGGCACCTCGAAGGAGAAATCCTTCACGTACTGCACGTTGACCGTGAGCGGCGGCAACGGCTGGGAGTCGGGTGCGCCTGGCGCGGCGGTGCTCTCGGACATCGGCGTCTCCCCTCTGATGCTCGGGCGCGGGTAGCATGGCGCATCCCGCTGCGCCACTGTCACTGCGGCGACGAGGTCCGCCAGGGCGCCAGCGAGCGGTTCGCCTCGGCGGATCAGCGGTAGCCGCGGCACGCAGAACGGCGAACAATTTGAGATCGAAGTAGCAATCAACCTTGAGTTGTGAGACACTGACGCCTGCGTGTGTCGGTCGGATGTGAGCCACCCTGGGTTATGCGTTGCCGCTCGTCTTCTCTCCTGCGATCGACCAGGGCGGTGACCGCCCTGGAGTTCGGGCTGCTGGCGCCGCTGATCATCGGCCTCGTGCTGGCGAGCCTCGGCTTCGCGCGCGTGATGCTGATGAACACGCTGATCTATGACGCGGCACTCGAGGCCTCGCGCTACGGCGCCACCGGCACCGGCGGCAGCAGCCGCCCGGGCAACATCGCGGCGATCGTCACCGCCATCACCGGCGTGAACGGGAAGGTGACGATGACGCCGTATTCCGGCTGGGCGAATGTTGCCGGCGTCACGCCTGACTGCAGCGGCAGCGGCAGCCCCGGCGCGCCCGGGCAGGTGGTCGTCTACACCGTATGCTACGATGACGCGGTCGCCGGCAGCCTGCTCGGCTTCATCGCGATGCTGGGCCAGGGCCAAACGACCAGCGGCGCCTATCGGCTGTCGCAGACGATGATCGTGCAGAACGAACCCAATTTCTCGACGAATTAGACGATGACCGGTTCACAGCCGTTCATCGGCCCCGCCTTGAGTGTCGCAAAAGCGGTTGATCGACGCTTCCGGCCGCTCGACGCCGAAGCGATCGGGCGCTGAGTGATGCTTACCGGTTTGCCGCGCGATCGCCGGGCCACGGTAGCCGTCGAAACGGCGCTGCTGGTGCCGATCTACCTGATCGTCGTGTTCGGCATGGTCGATGTCGGCCGCTTCTTCATCTGGGTCGACCAGGCACGCCGCTGCGCCATCGTCGCCGCCAACGCGTCGTCGCAGCTGACGACGGTCAGCAGCGGCGACGTGACGGTCAACGGAACCAAGATACCGGGGCTCACCACCATCCTCACCGAGGTCGCCGCGGCGGCGCCGGCCGGCAATTGGAGTAGCGCGAACGGGCTGATCGTCACCGCTCTCACCACCGACAAGAACGGCGCGCCGTTGCAGGAGGTGCAAGCGAAGTATCCCGCGAACCTGGCGCAGGCCAGCGCCTATAGCTGCGGGTCGTCTCGGCCGCCGATCGTTCTTACCGATCCGAACGACACGCTGGTCATCACCGAGGTGCATTACGGTTTCGTGCCGTTCACGTTTCTCTACACGTTCCTCGGCAAGAGCTCGTCGATCGCTGTGCAGGACTACAGTTTCTATCGGGTGCGGCAGCCGACGACGCTTGCGAGCCCGACGAAATGCTGAGCTTGATCTTCGGGCGACGGGTTGGCCGGCATGGCGCCTGGCCGATGCGACTTGCCGATGACCGGCGTGGCGCCGCCGCGGTGATCTTCGGCCTGACGTTCGTCGGCCTTATCGTGTTCGCCGGCGTCACCATCGACGTCGCCCGGCTCGAGTTCGTGCGCGAGCGGCTGATCAGCGCGACCGACGCCGCCGCACTCGCCGGCGGCCGCACGATCAACAGCTCCGGCTCCGGCAACGGCTACATGACCGATGCGAGCAACTTCTTCAACGCCAATTTCCCGCCCGGCTACATGGGTTCCAGCAATCCCGCGAGCCCGACGGTGACGCTGTCTTCGGATGGCACGCAGCTGGTGGTGAGCGAGACGGTGAGCCTGCCGCTGATGTTCGGCCAGCTGCTCGGGCACGTCTCGCCGGTGCCGGTCAGCTACACGAGCACGGCGCTCGCCGGCAAGGTGGAGGTGGCGATGGTGCTCGACAATTCGGGCTCGATGTCGAAGACGGTGGGCGGGGACTCGTCAAGCAAGCTGTCGTTGGTGCAGACCGCGGCAAAGTCCTTCATCAACGCGCTCACCGGCTTGAACAACGGCAACGTGCGCATCGCCGTGGTGCCGTTCACCGAGACGGTCAACGTCGGCAGCCAATATCAGGGGTCGTCGTGGCTCGATGGCAGCGCGAGCTACATCTATGCCTCAGGAGTGAAGAATGCCTTCACCGGAAAGGCTTTCCAGGACGTGTTCACCGATCAAAACGGCAATAACTATGAACAGAACCGGTTCACGCTGTTCGGCAACCTCAAGACATCTTGGGCTGGCTGCGTCGAGATGCGGCCGGCCATCCTGAACGCCGATGGCACAACGACCGATTACGGCGTGATCGACACGCTGCCGTCGAGCAGCGCGCCAGGCTCGCTCATTGTGCCGTTTTTCGCGCCAAGCGAGGCAAAAACACCGTTGGACAGAAACGGCAACTACACGGACTACTCGAGATTTTTTCTCAATCACTACATCGATGATTACGGAAGTGATGATTCATCATCTGTGTGGCAGGTGCAGCAGGGCGACTACCGGAAATACTTGAAGCCAGCTAATCTACAATCATTCTTGGCGCCAATAACGACCGGGGCACGCTCGCCCTATCCGACGCCTTACAATTTTGGAGTATTCGGCCCTAACTCAAGCTGTCAGGGCTTTTCATACGTCGACCAGTCATTCGCCACCCAGCAGGCTCTCTCCCGACTCAGCAGCACGAGCTCGGATTCAACGACTACGATCGATGGTATGATACCGATGGGTGACACACATCTGCCGATCGGGCTGTTCTGGGGCTGGCAGACGATCTCGCCCAATTCGGTATTTTCCGACAGCCAGGCCAACTATAGCGATCCCGACATCACCAAAGTCATCGTCCTGCTGACCGACGGCTGCAACCACATCATCAATTTCGAGGGCACTAACCCAACCGGCGGCTGCGGTGCCAACAGTTCAGTGACCACGTCATATGACATACCCAACGAATCTGTTTACGGATCAGTGGGCTATCCCTGGCAGAACCGCATCGGTCCGCTCTCGGCACTCGCCGCCTCGGACCTGTCCAGCGATCCGCAGGTGAAGTACGAGACCAACCGCCAAACGCTCGCGGACGCCGAGACCTTGACGATCTGCACCAACATCAAGGCGAAGGGCATACAGATCTACACCATCGGCATCGACGCGCAAGGTTCTGTCAATCCGGTCCTCAAGGGCTGCGCGACCGACGACTCCCACTATTTCTCGACGCCTGACCCGAACGCGGCGAGCCCGAACAATCTGACCGCGATCTTCGCCAATATCGCAGCACAGCTGACCACCGTCCGGCTGATCGCTCCGGCCGGCTCGGCGCCGGGCATCTGAGCGTGGCGGGGCCGGGCGCGCCGCGATTGCCCGGACCCGGCGCAGTCCCTATCTCTAGCGCCAAGGAGATCTGGGCAGATGGGTGACGGCGGCTTTCCTGTTGATATCGTGCTGTTCGGCCTGGTGGCCGGGTTGCTGGTGCTGCGTCTGCGCAGCATACTTGGCAAGCGCACCGGGTTCGAGCGCGGCGCTCCGACCGCCGCGGCGCCGCGCGCGCCGGGCCGGCAAGGCCCGATCATCGAGGCGCGCGCCGAGCCGGCCGCCCCGTCACGCATCCTGCCCGATCCGGCGAGCCCGACCGGACAGGCGCTGTCGCGCATGCAGGGGGTTGACCGCGGCTTTGATCCGGGCCGCTTCCTGTCCGGCGCGGAGGCGGCGTTCCGCCTCATCGTCGATGCGTTCGCGAGCGGCAGGCGGGCGGCGCTGCAGCCGCTGCTGTCGGACGACAGCTACGCCGCCTTCGACGCCGCGATCAGCGCCCGCGAGCAGGCCGGGCAGACGCAGCGCACCGAGATCAAGGCGATCACCGCGGCGACCATCGAGACCGCGACGCTGCTTGGCAGCCGCGCCGAGATCGCCGTCCGCTTCATCTCCGACCAGATCAACCTCACGCTCGGGCAGGACGGCCAGCCGGTCACCGGCACTGACGGGATCACCGAGCTGCACGACCTGTGGAGTTTCGAGCGCGATCTCGCCGTTGCTGATCCGGCCTGGCGGCTGACGGCGGCGCGCAGCGCCTGATGCGGCTTGCGGGGTGGGCCGCCGGCCCGCTGGCGTTCGCACTGCTGCTTGCCG
>CAXTSD010000188.1:0-2600 GCA_964246775.1 uncultured Acetobacteraceae bacterium
GCTGAACCGGCCGCAGGTGAGCCTCGACCGCGACGGCATGCGCCGGCTGGTGCGCGGGCGTCGGGTGCTGGTCACCGGGGCGGGCGGCTCGATCGGCGCCGAGCTCGCGCGCCAGGTGGCCGCACTCGGGCCGTCGCTGCTGATCCTGCTCGACAACGGCGAGTTCGCGCTGTGGCAGATCGACCTCGAGCTCGGCGAGAGCGAACCGGCGCTGCCGCGCCGCTCGATCGTCGCCGACGTGCGCGACGCGGCGCGCATCGCCGACGTGTTCGCGTCCTGCCGGCCGGAGCTCGTGTTCCACGCCGCGGCGCTGAAGCACGTGCCGATCGTCGAGGGCAACCCGCTCGAGGGCCTGCTCACCAACGCCGTCGGCACCCGTCACGTCGCCGACGCGGCGGCGGCCGCCGAGGCGGCGGCGATGGTGCTGATCTCGACCGACAAGGCGGTGAACCCGACCAGCCTGATGGGGGTGAGCAAGCGGATCGCCGAGATGTACTGTCAGGCGCTCGACATCTCGGCCCGCGCCGGCGGCGCCGGGATGCGCTGCGTCACCGTGCGGTTTGGCAACGTGCTGGGCTCGACCGGCTCGGTGGTGCCGCTGTTCAGCCGCCAGCTCGCGCGCGGCGGCCCGCTCACCGTCACCCACCCCGACATGGAGCGCTACTTCATGACGGTGCGCGAAGCGGTGAGCCTGGTGCTGCAGGCGAGCGTGCTCGGCACCGCGACCGCCTCGGAGCCGGCCGCCGCCGTGCCGGCGGCGGGCCTGCCTCACGGCGGCATCTTCGTGCTCGACATGGGGCAACCGGTGAAGATCGTCGCCCTGGCGCGGCAGATGATCCGGCTCGCCGGGCTGCGGCCGGACGAGGACGTGGCGATCCGCTACACCGGCCTCAGGCCGGGCGAGAAGCTGTACGAGGAGCTGTTCCACGGCCGCGAGCCGCCGGTGCCGACAGGCTCGCCGGGGTTGCTGATGGCCACGCCCCGCACCGCCGACCCGGCGGCGATGCAGAGCGCGCTCGGGCAGCTGGAGAGCGCTTGCCGGGCCGGCGACCTCGGCGCGGCGCTCGGCCTGGTCGGGCGGCTGGTGCCGGAATACGAGGGCGACGTGGCGGCGCGCAAGGTGGTGAACGGATGAGCGAGATACGCTTCCTCGACCTGCAGGCGCAGCAGGCTCGGCTCGGCGAGGGCTTGCGCCGGCGCATCGAGGCGGTGCTCGCGCACTGCCAGTTCATCCTCGGCCCGGAGGTCGCCGAACTCGAGGGGCGCCTGGCCGCCTGGTGCGGCGCCGCGCACTGCGTCGCGGTGAGCTCCGGCACCGACGCGCTGCAGATCGCGATGATGGCCGAGGGCATCGGGCGCGGCCACGCGGTGTTCCTGCCGGCCTTCACCTACACCGCGACCGCCGAGGTGCCGCTGCTGCTCGGCGCCACCCCGGTGTTCGTCGACATCGACCCGGCGACCTTCCAGATCGACGTCGCCAGCCTCGAGCGCGCCATCGCCTCGGTGAAGGCGCGCCGTCTCGCCCGGCCGCGGGCGATCATCGGCGTCGACCTGTTCGGCCAGCCGGCGGACTGGCCGGCGCTCAGGGCGATCGCCGAGCGCGAGGGCCTGTTCCTGCTCGACGACTGCGCCCAGGCCTTCGGCGCCTCGCTCGACGGCCGCCGGCTCGGCCGCGAAGCCGACGCGACGGCGATCAGCTTCTTCCCAAGCAAGCCGCTCGGCGGCTACGGCGACGGCGGGGCGCTGCTGACCGAGGATGCCGGCCGCGCGGCGCTGTACCGCTCGCTGCGCACGCACGGCGAGGGCGCGAGCCGCTACGAGGTGCTGCGCACCGGGATGAACGGCCGGCTCGATACTCTGCAGGCGGCGGTGCTGCTCGCCAAGCTCGACGTGTTCGACGACGAGCTCGCCCGGCGCGAAGCGGTCGCCCGCCTCTATGACGAGCGCCTCGCCGGGCGGCTGCTCGTGCCGCGGCGCGTCCCCGCGAGCAGCAGCGCCTGGGCGGTTTACGCCGTGCTGCTGCCCGACCAGGCGAGCCGCGACGGAGTGCAGCTCAGGCTGCGCGAGGCCGGGGTGCCGACGGCGATCTACTACCCGCGGCCGCTGCACCAGCAGCCGGCGTACCGCGCGCACGCGGCGGGTGCCCGGCTGCCGGTCGCCGAGGATGTCGCGACGCGCATCCTCGCCTTGCCGATCCACCCCGATCTCGGCCTGCCGGCGGCGTCCCGCGTCGCCGACGCGGTGCTCGACGCGCTGCGGTGAGCCTGCCCGGCAGGCAACTCGCCGGACAGGCCGGGGTTGAGCTAAGGGAGAATGAACGATGACCGACGAGAACAAGACCGCCAGCGCAGAGCATACCGACCGGCCCGAGGAGGGCATCACCAACGGCATCCCCGACGGCGCGACCGAGGAGGAAGCGACGGCGCTGCCGCACTCCCACCGCCAACACTCGGAAACCGCCCCCGCGCCGTCCGGCGGCTCCGAGCAGGCGCCTAAGCACGACCATAACCCGTCTAACTAGCCGACGCGGCGTCAGCAAGAAGGGGGGGGGGGGGGGGGGGGGGGGGGGGGGGCGGGGGGGGGGGGGGGGGCGGGCGGGG
>CAXTSD010000188.1:2610-5357 GCA_964246775.1 uncultured Acetobacteraceae bacterium
ATCAAAGGCGGAGCCTTTGAAATCCATTTATTAAATGGGGTTTGGGGTCCACTGACCCCAACGGGTCGAGGGCAGAGCCCTCGCCTTTCTTTTGAACAGTAGCCGGCTAACGCCTCGGCGCCGCAGGGCGCGTGGCGGTTTCGGGCGGCGGTTTCTTCTGCAGGTTGAACAGCCCGTTCAGCACCACCGACACCAGGCCGAAGGCGCTCGCCGCGGTGCCGCCGACCAAGGTGAGCAGCACCGGATTTTCCAGGTTGAAGCCGGCGATGTGAAAGCCCTGCAGCAGGATGCAGGCGCCGCAGAACAGCGAGAACGCGTAGAGATAGGCCAGTATCTGCCGGCTGAAGCTGCCGCGCAGCCTGGTATCCTGGCGCAGGTCGTTGACCTCGGCGCGCAGCTTGTCGATCTCGACGCGGTTGCGCTCGGTATCGTGCTCGACCTTGCCCTGGTCGAGCTTGGTCACCTCGAGGCCGATCAGCTCGGCGTTGCGTTCGCGCGTGCTATCGGAGAAGTGGGGCTGAACGGCGCCGGCGGCGACCTCGCCGATCAGCGAGAAATCGTCCTTGAAGCGTGACGGCTGCGGCCCCGGCGGCTCAGGCAGCGGAGCGTCGCTTTTCGGCCAGCGTCTGGAAGTGCTCGCGTATCAGGTCAGCGTCGATCTCGGCATAGGCGTTCTTGTCGCGCGTGGTGATCGTCCAGGGCGAGTCCGGCTGGTGGGTGAGGGCCGAGAGGCGCTGGCCGGTGAAGCCCTTGTAGGCGTCCCAGACCGACCGCACGAGCTTCATCTCCTCCGCCGTCAGGTCGGCCTCGACGATGTCGCCGCGATCCTGCTCGGAGTCGCCGAACGGGTTCGCGTCGTCCTGATGGATAAGATCGGTGACCTTGCCGGAGCCGTAGCGCCGCAAGCTCTCGTAGAGGCGCGGATAGACCGGACCGTACGGCCAGGCTTGCGGCAGCTCGTCGAGCAGGTTGCCGCCGACGATGACGAGGCCCCAGCCATGCGCGATATAGGGCAGCTTCTGCAGCTGCATGTTGGTCAGCGTCCGGCCTTCCTGCCGGGCGAGCCGGATGAAGGCGTTGGCGATCGCCTCAACGCGATGGTTCGGCATCACGCCTCCGTTGCCGCCGCAGCCGCCGTCCACTCGGTCGGATGATGCGGTATCGTCACGATACCACGCCACTATGTTCATCGCGCCGGCGCCTCGCAAGACGCGCGCCGCGCTATAGTACAGTTGTCCTGACGGCGCAGTAACCGCCGTCGCCCGGCTCAGCGACGCAGCGCCGAGGCGCCGAGCAACGCCCAGCCGAGCATCAGCAGCACGCCGCCCAGCGGCGCCGCCCGCGCCAGCCCCCCCCCCGCGCAACCGCGCCCGTATACCGCCCCCCCGCACACCCGCCGCCCCCGCGCGCAGGCGCCGCCGGCGTAGCGCGCGAGCCGGCCGCCGCGCTCGGCCCAGAGGCCGGTCGCGACCAGCGCCGGAGCGTGCCAACCCTGCATCTGGATCGCGCTCTGCACCATCTGCAGCCGCGCCGGATCGAGCCGCGCCGGCAGGGCGTGCGCCGCGGCGGCGGCCATCGCGACGGCGGACAGGCCGGCGACGGCGCCGAGCAGGATCAGCGCTCGGCTCATCCTGGCTTGGCCCGTTGTCACCAGACGAACGCCGGCAGGCTCGCCACCGGCCGCAATCCCGCGGCTGCGGCTTGGGCTTCGGCCAGCGCCAGATCGCCTTGCAGCGCCTCGCCGTGGATGCCGCCGAGCACCCAGGCGCTGTCGATGCCGGCGGCCTCGGCGCCGGCGATATCGGTGCGCAGCGCGTCGCCGACGGCGAGCACGCGGTTGCGCGGCAGCTCGAGCTCGGCGAGGATCGCGACGTAGATCGCCGGGTCGGGCTTGCCGAAACTGCGTACGGTGCCGCCGATCGCCGCGTAGCGGTGGGCGAGGGCGCCGGCGCAGAGTATCCGCAGGCCGCCGCGCAGCACCTCGAGGTCGGGGTTGGCGCACAGCATCGGCAGCCCGGCGGCGCGACAGGCCTGCAGCTCGGCCTCGAAGGCGGCGATCGGTTCGGGGGCGCGGTGGTCGTCCGGCCCGGTGTTGAGCACGAAGTCGGCCGCCGCAGGATCGTCGACGCGAACCAGGTCGAGTCCCTCGAGGATCGGGCGGTCGCGCTCCGGGCCGAGATGCAGGACGCGGCGGCCGAGGCCGGCGAAGAACGGGTCGGCGCGGTCGCGCAGCGCCAGATGGCTGGCCTCGCCGCTGGTCATCACGCTGTCGTAGAGCGTGTCGGCAATGCCGAGCTCGCGCAGCTGCTCGCGCACCTGGCGCGCGCGACGCGGCGCGTTGGACAGCAGGATCGCGCGCTTGCCGGCCTGGCGCAGCCCGGTCAGGCAGTCGACGGCGCCCGGCAGCGGCGTCACCCCGTCGTGGATGACGCCCCACAAGTCGACGATGAACCCATCATAATCGGCGGCGAGCGGGCCGAAGCGGTCGAGGTGGCGCATCAGCTCTCTCCGCGCGTCAAATGTGTGTCGGCGCCGACCGCCTGGTCGAGGCTCGCGAACCCGTCGCGTCGCAACAAGTCGGCGAGCTCACGCTTTATCCTCGGCAGCAGCGCCGGGCCAGCGTAGCTGAACGCGGTGTAGAGTTGCACGAGGCTCGCCCCGGCGCGGATCTTGCGGTAGGCGTCGGCGCCCGAGGCGACGCCGCCGACGCCGACCAGCACCAGCCGCGTCCCGGCCAGCCGGGCGGC
>CAXTSD010000189.1:0-5355 GCA_964246775.1 uncultured Acetobacteraceae bacterium
CGGACCGGGGCGAACTGATCGTGATCCCCTACGTCATCGCGCTGCTCACGGGATTTCTCAATGCGGTGCACTCCGGCACCAATGCGCAGCTCACCAAGTCGCTGCAGCGGCCGTGGTGGGCCGGCGTGTTCGTCTGCGCGATCTCCGGAGCGGTGCTGCTGGTCGTCGTCGCCGCGCGGCGGGCGGCGGTTTCGCCCCCGGGCGCGCGTGCGGCGCCCCCGGGGGGGGCCGGGGGCGGGCCGGCGGGCGCGGGGGTGCTGCTGGTCGTCGTCGCCGCGCGGCGCGAGACGTTTCCGACCGCGGGCGCGCTTGCGGCGACGCCGTGGTGGGCCTGGCTCGGCACGGCGATCGCGGCGGTGCCGATCATCGCGACGCTGCTGTTCGCGGGCGCGCTCGGCGGCGCCGCCTTCAACGGCCTGGTGGTGACCGGAACCATCTTGTTCTCGCTCGTGCTCGACCATTTCGGCCTGCTCGGCTTCAGCGTGCACCACGTGAACCTGCCGCGCATCGTCGGCGCCGTGCTGATGCTCGGCGGCCTTGCCCTGGTCTGCGTGTTCTAGGCAGGGTGTAAGCGGTTACGCGAAGATGCCACACAAGGTCATTTCGATCTTGGCACGGCACTCACCGCCTGACCTTTCAGCGCGGCGATAAACTTGAGGCGGATGTCTTCAAACAGGCTGTAGGGCAGGGGGCCATAGGCCACGCTCTGGGCGTCGCCTGGCTGCAACGGGCGCAGGTCCGGCCCCGGCCAGGTGAACCGATTGGCTTCGGCGAGCACTACCCACGACCGCTCGTCATCCAGCTTCAGGCGGCGCTTGACGACAGCGGGAATTTCGACGGCGAGCAGCGGATTGGACGGCAGCGTGTGCGAAATCGGCAGCACCGTCACCACTTGGTCGCCCGCCTCGTCGGCCGTGGTGAGAACGATGGCGCACGGCCTGTCCTTCACCCCTTCTTCCTGGCCGCGCGCGTGCTCCGACGCCCAAAGATAGCTGTAGCGGATGACCAGGCCGGGGACGGGAACGGGAAACGCCACATCGCTACTGATGCAGCTCGTGATCGAACGCCTTTGATGCCTCCGGCGCGCGCGTCGCCTCTAAAGCGGCAATGTCCGCCTCGGTGAAGTCGGAGAGGGTAAGCACCTGGCGGTCACGCCGCTTGAGCCGCTGATACTCGTCGGCGGAAATCAACACGGTGCGCTCGCGGCCGTTGCGTGTGACTGCGATAGGCTGGGTTAGAGCCATGTCCTGATAGCGGCCGATGTTGCGCTGGAACTCGCCAGCAGGAACTTTGAGCATCGGGGCAGGCGGCTTTTCCATACACGCTGCACCATCCATGAAATCCGTGACATTTGCAATTGGACTAACGGCTGAGAAAACTACGCGCTTTCGGGCTCACTCCTCCGCCTGCCTGGCCAGGCGGGAGCGGGCGCCGCTTACGTCGTCGGCGGTCGCCTTCGAGGCGGCGTTGCCCCAGTCGTTGCGGATATAGGTGACGACGGCGGCGACTTGCGCGTCCGACAGCATCCAGCCGAAAGCGGGCATCGCCGGGCCGGTCGGGGCGGCGCCGGTCGCGGCACTTTTCGCGCCCTGCAGGACGACGCGGATGAGCGAGGTCGGCGCGCGGGACTGGATCGCGGCGGCGCCGGCGAGCCTTGGGAACAGGCCGGCGACGCCCTCGCCGTGCGGCGCGTGGCAGGCGGAGCATTCGTCGGCGTAGATCGCGGCACCCTCGCGCATCACCGGGGTGTCGGTGGCGAGTGCCATGCTCGTATCGGGCTGGCCCGGTTGGGATTTGAGATACGTCGCCATGGCGTGCAGGTCGGCGTCCGAGACCGCCGAGCTTGACAGGCCGACCTCTTCGGCCATTGGGCCGGACGCGGCGGCGGCCGCGTTGTGGCCGCTGCGCAGATAGGCGACCACCTCGTCCTCGGACCAGCGTCCGAGGCCGCGACGGGCGTCGTTGGTGATGTTCGGCGCGAACCAGCCCTCGATCACGTTGCCTTGCAGGAAGCGCGCGCTGTCGTCGGCGCCGGCGATGTTTTTCGGCGTGTGGCAGGCGCCGCAATGCTCAAGCCCGTTGACCAGGTAGGCGCCGCGGTTCCACGCCGTCGATTTCGACGCGTCGGGATGGAACGCGCCGGGGGCGAAATACAGCACGTTCCAGCCGATCATCGCCGCCCGGATGCTGAGCGGGAACGGCAGCTGATTGGCGACGACATGGTTTCGCACCGGCGGCAGGGTGGCGAGCCAGGCGCGTATGGCGAGGTCGTCGTCGCGCGTCGCATGCGTGTAGTAGGGATAGGGCATCGCCGGATAGATGTGCTTGCCGCCGCGTCCTATGCCGTGCTGCAGCAGCCTCACGAACTCCTCGTCGCTCCAGGCGCCGATGCCGGTCTGCCGGTCTGGCGTGATGTTGGAGGACAGGATGGCGCCGAACGGGGTCTTGATCGGCCGTCCGCCGGCAAACGGCTTGCCGCCTGGCCTGGTGTGGCAGGCGGCGCAGTCGGCGACTGTGGCAAGATACTTGCCGCGCTCGATCTGCGAGAAATCCTGCGCGTCCGGCGTGGTGCCGGCGCCGCACAGCAAGACGGCGGCGGCGAGCAGCAGGCGCATGCCGGCCTCAGGCATGGACGAGCGGTCCCGGGCTTTTGAGGTAGCGCTGACGGATGGCGTCGGCGCTGCGATAGGCGATCGCGGCGACGGTGTTGGTCGGGTTGTAGCCGGCGTTCTGCGGAAACGCGCTCATTCCGGTAACGAACAGGTTCGGCACGTCCCAGCTCTGCAGATAGGTGTTGAGCGCGCTGGTCGCCGGCGTCTGCCCCATCAGCGCGCCGCCGCAGACGTGCGATGTCTGATAGGCGGTGATGCTGTAAGGGCCTTTACGCGGCTGCTTCACCACCTGCGTCGCGCCCATGCGGCCGATGATCTCGGCGTAGCGATCGGTGAGGTAGGCGCTCATCTTCGCCTCGTTGTCGTGCATGTCCATGGTCAGGCGCAGCAGCGGCCGGCCGAAGCGGTCCTTGTAGGTCGGGTCGAGGTCGAGATAGTTCGTGCGGTAGCTGTAGCAGCTGGCGTGTACGCCGGCGCCGGAGAACAGCGTGCTGTTGTAGTTGTCGCGCACCGCCTCTTTCCAGCCGCGCCCCCAGGCCGGCGCGCCGGGCGGCACCGGCGTCGTCTCCATCGGCCGACCGTTAGTCTGTACCTGGCCGATATAGCCGCCGCCGACGAAGCCGAGCGGGCCGTGATCGAAGTTGTCGCCGTTGAAATCGTCGATGCACATGCCGATCGCGCCGGAGGCGATGAACGGGTTGAACCTGTATTTCGCTTTGTCGAAGAAGCCGACCGCGCTCGAGGTGGTCTGGTGGCTGAAATTGCGGCCGATCTGTCCCTTGCCTGTCGCGACGTCATAAGGCGTGCCGATGCCGGAGAGCAGCAGCAATTGCACGTTGAAGACCGAAAAGGCGCAGAGCAGCACGAGGTCGGCGGGCTGCCGCCACTCGCGGCCCCCGCTGTCGACATAGGTGACGCCGGTCGCTCGATGGCCGGTGTTGTCGAGCGTGATGCGCGTCACCTCGCATTGCGTGCGCGCCTCGAAATTGGACTTTCGCGTGAGCACCGGCAGGATCGTGGTCTGCGGGCTCGCCTTCGAATAGTTGCCGCAGCCGAACCATTCGCAGAAGCCGCAATAGGTGCACGGGCCAAGGCTCGCGCCAAGCGGGTTCGTGTAGGGCTGCGACATGTTGCCCGAGGGCTGCGGAAACGGGTGATAGCCCATCTCGGCGGCCGCCTTGGCGAACAGCGTCGCGCCGTACGGCTGCTGCTGCGCCGGCGTCGGGTAGGGGCGTGAGCGGGCGCCCTCGAACGGGTTGCCGCCGGGCTGGATCTTGCCGCCGATATTGCCGGCGGTGCCGGCGGTGCCGCAGAGATACTCGAACTTGTCATAGTACGGCTCGAGTTCCTCGAAGCTCACGCCCCAGTCCTGGATCGTCATGTCGTCGGGCAGGAACTTTGCGCCGTAGCGTTCCGTCAGGTGCGAGCGCAGCCGAAAATCGCTCGGCAGGAAGCGCCAGGTCTCGGCGTTCCAGTGCGCGCCGCCGCCGCCGACGCCGTCAGGCAGCATGAAGGCGCCCCAGGTCCGTATTGGCAGCGCGCTCTGCGAGGTGGTGTTGCGGAAGGTCAGCGTGTTCTGCTCGGGGCGCAGGAACAGCTCGTGGCGTATGCGGTAGCGCAGCTCGTCCGGCGCGTAAGAGGGTGGAAAGCTGGTGGCGGTGTCGCGCCACGGGCCGCGCTCGATGGCGACGACGTCGAGCCCTTCGTCGGTCAGCTCGTTGGCGAGGATCGAGCCGGTCCAGCCGAGGCCGATGATGACGACGTCGCGGTGCGCCAGCCTGGTCGCCGTCATGGATGCCAGTCCGGATGCGCGACGATGCCGATCGGCGGGTGAGGGTAGGCCTCGTTATGGCGGCCGATCCAGTTGCGGTAGTCGTAGCGGGCGCCGGGAAAGCCGATCATCTTCCAGGCGCACATGTCGCGGTTGCCGCCATAGATCGGATCGGCCCAGAAACCCTGCTGGGTGTCCTTGATCAACTGCTCGAAAAAGCCGCGGCCGCTGGCGCCCTCGAGCGTGAGGCTTGCGGTCTCGAGGCCGTGGATGATCTCGTCCTGACGCTCGCCGGGGATCTCGGCGAACGGCTTGCCAACGAAGGCGGCGCGGCAGTGCCTGTCGAGTGCGGCGAGACTGGCGCGATAGCGCGCGGCCGGGGTGAGCGCTGACTGCATGCCCTGCTGCTTGGTGCCGTCCCGGAACGGCGGCCGCATGTAGAGGCCGTGCGCGCTGCCGTAGTCGCCGGCGAGCTGGCGGTCGATGAACACCGCGCAGCCGGCATCCTTGCCGCCTGCCGTGTCCGGCTCGGGCGGGATCAGCCGGTCGACCAGCGCCTCGACGGCGGCGCCCTCCTCGGCGGTGAAGAACACCCACGGGCCGGGTCGCGCGGCTTGCGGCGGGTCCGCTTGGTTCGGCGACCAGGGCATGCCGCCGGCGATGCTGGCGGCGGTCACGCGGCTGGGCACGACAAGCAGGCTGGCGCTGGCGGCCAGCAGGGCGCGTCGGCTGATCGTGGTCATCGTGCTCCCGCCTGGCTGCCCTGGTCTAGCGCCAGCTTCGCGAGCCGGTTCCCGCCGTGCCCGATCACACGAGCGCAGGCAGTGGTGGAGCGATGTAGAAAGCGGTTCTTTTTCGAGAAAAAGAACCAAAAAGCTTTTGATTTATGAAGATGGTGCCGCGACTTCCCTAAGTCTCCGGCACGCTCCGCGCGAGTTCTTCCAGCCAGGCCGCCGCCGTGCCGTCGGACGG
>CAXTSD010000190.1:0-5351 GCA_964246775.1 uncultured Acetobacteraceae bacterium
GTGGTGAACACCGCCCGGCTGCAGCCAGGCATGCGGGCGGCGGTGGTCGGGCTCGGCGGCGTCGGGCTGGCGGCGATCCTCGGCGCGGTCGCGTCCGGCGCGCGCGAGATCGTCGCGGTCGATCTGTCCGCCGAGCGGCTTGAGCTCGCCCGCTCGCTCGGCGCCACGCATACGGTGCGGGCCGGTGCGGCGGACATCGTGTCCGGCATACGCGAGCACACCGGCGGCGGCGTCGATTTCGCCTTCGAGATGGCAGGCTCGGTCCGCGCGCTCGAGACGGCGGTCGCGATCACCCGCCGCGGCGGCACCACGATCACCGCCGGCCTGCCGCCGCCGACGGCGCGCCTCGCGGTAAACGTGGTGAGCCTGGTCGCCGAGGAGCGCAGCCTGAAGGGCAGCTACATCGGCTCGGCGGTGCCGGTGCGCGACATTCCCCGCTATGTCGGGCTGTTCGAGGCGGGCCGGCTGCCGGTCGACCGGCTGCTCTCCGCCACCCTGGCGCTCGACGACATCAATGCCGGCTTCGATTGCCTGAGCGAGGGCAGGGCGGTGCGCCAGGTGGTGCTGTTCTGAGCGCCAAGGCACGGCGCCAAGGAATGGCGCCAGCCTTGCGCGTCGGGGCATCAAGACTGCGCTACGGGCCGCAGGCGATCCGAACCGCGCCGCCAGCCTCGCGCTGACGCCGGCACGGACTGAGGCGCGAGACGGGCGACACATAGGGAGACACCAGGGGCATGGCGAGAAAACGGGTGGTGGCGATCACCGGCGCGTCGTCCGGCATCGGCCGGGCGACGGTGCGCCTGTTCGCTCGCAAGGGCTGGCAGGTCGGGCTGATCGCGCGCGACGAGGCGGGGCTGGAGGCGGCGCGCCGCGAGGTCGTCGCCGCCGGCGGCAAGGGCTGCGTCGCCATTGCCGACGTCGGCAAGCTGCACCTGCTCGACGCCGCCGCCACACGCATCGAAAAGCAGCTCGGGCCGATCGAGGTCTGGGTCAACGATGCCGGCGGCAGCGTGTTCGGCAGCTTTCTCGACATCAGCGACGAAGAGTTCCGTCGCGTCACCGACGCCACCTACATGGGCGTCGTCAATGGCTGCCGCGTCGCCCTCAACCGGATGAAGCCGCGCGACCACGGCACCATCGTCAATGTCGGCTCGGTCGTCTCCTACCGCGCCGTGCCGCTGCAAGCGCCGTATTCCGCCGCCAAATACGCGGTGCGCGGCCTGACCGAGGCGCTGCACGCGGAGCTGCTCGGCGAACGCAGCGGCGTGCGCATCAGCATCGTGCACCCGCCTTCGGTCAACACGCCGTTCTTCAGCCACGCGGCGTCGCATCTGAGCAAACCGCCGCGGCCGCCAAAGCCGATCGTCCAGCCGGAGATGATCGCCGACGCGATCCTGCTCGCCGCCACCTCCGGCCGGCGCGAGATCAAGGTCACCGGCCCGGCCGTGCAGGTGGCGCTCGCCAACATGCTGATGCCCGGCGTGCTCGACTGGGTGGCCGGCCGGTTCGGCGCCGCCGCGCAGACCTCCGACCGCGACGACGTGCGCGCGGCGCAGGACCCCGTGACCGACACGCCGCCGAAGCGCGAGCGGACGGCGCACGGGCCGCTCGACGACGAGAGCCACGACGCCAGCGTGCAGATGTGGGCGACGCGTCATCGCGGCGGGCTCACCGCAGCGATCGGGCTGGTCGCGCTGGCGGCGCTGGTGCCGAGCGCGCTGAAGCGGCTGTGAGCGGCATATCCGACCGGTTCGCCACCTACCCGAGCCTTGCCGGCCGGCGCGTGCTGGTGACCGGCGGCGCCTCGGGGATCGGCGCCAGCATCGTCCTGCATTTCGCCGAACAGGGCAGCCATGTCGGCTTCCTCGACCTCGACGAGGCGGGCGCGGCGGCGGTGCTGGGCGGGCTGCCGGCGGGCGCCACCGCGCGCTTCGTCAAGGCCGATTTGCGCGACATCCCCGCCGTACGCGCGGCGATCGCCGGCCTGCGCGCCGAACTCGGCGGCGGCTTCACCGTGCTCGTCAACAACGCCGCGCGCGATGACCGGCACGGCATCGACGAGGTGACGCCCGAATACTGGGACGAGCGCATGGCGAGCAACCTGCGCCATCAGTTTTTCTGCGCCCAGGCGGTGAAGGACGACATGATCGCGGCCGGCGGCGGCTCCATCATCAACATGAGCTCGAACAGCTTCCTGCTCGGCAATGGCGGCATGCCGGCCTATACGGCGGCGAAATCCGCCGTGATCGGGCTGACCCGCGGCCTCGCGCGCGACCTCGGGCCGCACCACATACGCGCCAACACCGTCTATCCAGGCTGGATCATGACCCGCCGCCAGCTCGAGCTGTGGATGACCGACGAGGGCGAGGCGGCGCGCGCCGCCGGACAATGCATCCCCGACCGCCTGCACGAACCCGACGTCGCCCGCATGGTGCTCTGGCTCGCCGCCGACGACAGCCGCCTCGTGACCGCTCGCGACTTCATCGTCGACGGCGGCTGGATCTGATGATGGTCCGAACAGGCTGAAGAGAAAGGCAAGGCAAGGGGCTTTTGCCCCTTGACCCCATCAAAGGCGGAGTTACGCGTCCGCGGGCGAGCTCCGTCGGTTGGCAGGCGGCCGAAAGGCTTCGCCAAGCAAGAAAATGAAATTGGGATCCAAGGGCCCACTGGCCCTTGGCGTCGGGTCCCATCGCACGTGTGCGATGGGTGCCCGGTCAAGGGCAGAGCCCTTGCCTTGCTTATGCTATACTCAGGCCAAACGCACGGAGGATCGCACGATGAGTTCGCACAGCATGGACGCCTACCACGCCGGCGACCGCAATCTGGCGCTTGATCTGGTGCGCGTCACCGAGGCGGCGGCGTTGGCGGCGTCGCGCTGGATGGGGCGGGGCAAGAAGAATGATGCGGACGGTGCCGCGGTCGAGGCGATGCGCCGGGCGTTCGACACGGTGGCGATTGACGGCACCGTCGTCATCGGCGAGGGCGAGATGGACGAGGCGCCGATGCTCTACATCGGCGAGCGGGTTGGCGCCGGCGGCCCGCCGATGGACATTGCGGTCGACCCGCTCGAGGGCACGACGCTGACCGCGAAGGGCGGGCCGAACGCGCTGACGGTGGTCGCACTCGCCGAGCGCGGCAACTTCCTGCACGCGCCCGACATCTACATGGACAAGATCGCCGTCGGTCCCGGCCTGCCGGCCAACGTCGTCGATCTCGACGCGCCGGTGGCCGAGAACCTGCGCAACCTGGCGCGGGCGAAGAAGCGCGAGGTCTCGGACCTGGTGGTCTGCACCCTGGATCGCGACCGGCATGCCGAGATGATCGCGCGCTGCCGCGAGGCGGGGGCGCGGATCATGCTGCTGTCGGATGGGGACGTCGCCGGGCTGATCGCGACGACGATGCCGGAGACCGGGGTTGATCTCTACATCGGCTCGGGCGGCGCGCCGGAGGGGGTGCTGGCGGCGGCGGCGATGCGCTGCACCGGCGGGCTGATGCAGGGGCGGCTGCTCTACGAGGACGAGGCGCAGGTGGCGCGGGCGCGCGAGATGGGCATCGTCGACCCGCAGCAGAAATACGAGCTGGAGGAGATGGCGAAGGGCGACGTGATGTTCGCCGCGACCGGGGTCACCGGCGGCCCGATGCTGCACGGGGTGCGCCGCTTCGGCACCGGCGCGGTGACGCACTCGCTGGTCATGCGCAGCAAGTCCGGCACGCTGCGCTACATCGAGGCGCATCATAACTTCAGCACGAAGACATGGTCGGATTACTAGAAGTAAGGCGAGGGCTCTGCCCTCGACCCGCTGGGGTCAGTCGACCCCAGACCCCTTTATTAGGAGACTCGGCGCTGAGGCGTAAGGCATCTTAATGAATGGATTTCAAAGGCTCCGCCTTTGATGGGGTCAAGGGGCAAAGCCCCTTGCCTTGCCTTACCTTACTTTACTCGAGGAAGCCGTTCGTGCCGGAGTGCGTCCTAGGGGTTGCGGAAAGCCTGACCGGACGTCAGTGGCTTTGGCGTCACGGCGAGGACCGCGTCGGACTCGGCATCGCCGAGCGGCTCGGCCTGCCCGAGATCGTCGGCCGGTTGTTGGCGGCGCGTGGCGTCGGCGTCGAGGCGGCGGCGGATTTCATTGCGCCCACGCTGCGCGCGCTGCTGCCTGATCCTGCCGTGCTGCAGGACATGGACGCGGCCGCCGAGCGTCTCGCCCACGCGGTGGCGGCCGGCGAGACGGTGGCGGTGTTCGGCGATTACGACGTCGACGGCGCCTGTTCGGCGGCGATCGTCACGCTGCTGCTGCGCGGGCTCGGCTGCCAGGTGCTGACCCACATCCCGGACCGGCTGCTCGAGGGTTACGGCCCGAACGGCCCGGCGCTGCTGTCATTGGTCGAGCGTGGCGCCGGGCTCGTCGTGTGCGTGGATTGCGGCACCGCGGCGCATGCGGCGCTGGCGGTGCTCGCCGGGCGCGCCGACGTGCTGGTGCTCGACCATCACAAGGCCGAAGGGCCGCCGCCCGGCGTGCTGGCGACGGTGAACCCGAACCGGCTCGACGACCGCTCCGGCCTGCGCCAGCTCTGCGCCGCCGGCGTCGCTTTTCTCGCCGCCATCGCGACTGTGCGGGCGCTGCGCCGGCGCGGCCATTTCGCTCGCGGCCGCGCCGAGCCGGACCTGCTCGGTCTGCTCGATCTCGTGGCGTTGGCGACGGTGTGCGACGTGATGCCGCTGACCGGGCTCAACCGGGCGCTGGTCAGCCAGGGCTTGCGCGTGATGGGCAGGCGCGCCCGGCCGGGTGTTGCGGCCCTGCTCGACGTGGCGATGGCGCGCGATGCGCCGTCCGCCTTCACCTGCGGCTTCGCGCTCGGTCCGAGGATCAATGCCGGCGGGCGGATCAGCGAGGCGGATCTCGGGCTGCGCCTGCTGCTCACCGAGGACCCGGTCGAGGCGCGCCTGCTGGCCGGGCGGCTCGACGAGGTGAACAGGCGACGCCAGGACGTGGAGCTCGACATGCTGGCCGGGGCGATGGCGTCGGCGGGGGCGCAGATCGCGTCCGGCAGGGCGACCGCTTTCGTGCATGGCGAGGGCTGGCATCCCGGCGTGGTCGGCATCGTCGCGAGCCGCATCAAGGAGCGCTTCAACCGCCCGGCGCTGGTCGGCGGCTGGGCGGGCGGCACGGTCAAGGGTTCGGGCCGCTCGGTCATCGGGCTTGATCTCGGCGCGGCGGTGATCGCGGCGCGCCAGGCGGGCCTGCTGCTGACCGGCGGCGGCCACGCGATGGCGGCCGGCTTTTCGCTCGAGCGGACGGCGGCGGCGGCGTTTCACGACTTTCTCGACGCGCGGCTCGCCGCTGCCGCATCGC
>CAXTSD010000191.1:0-5306 GCA_964246775.1 uncultured Acetobacteraceae bacterium
CGCTGCCCGCGACCCGCTGGGGTCGGGCGACCCCAGACCCGCGTCGATTGGAATTCCGCGTGCGGCCTTGCTTGCCTTGCGAGCATTAAACGGATCTGCCTCCAACGCTCCGAACTCGGAGGTGAGACTCAGGTTTAAATTGGTGGACTTTAAAGGCTCTAGCGAGACGGCGCTGCCCCTTGTCGCGGTTCGTGTTATGCTCCGACCTGGAGGTAGAGCATGGCAACCGCGACCAACCCCCACGCTGACGCGCCGATAGAGCAGGCCGAGACGGAGGCCGAATGCGCCATCCGGCTCGCGCACGAGCGCGTACTGCTCGACGAGGCGCGCGAGGACGTCCGCGCCGGCCGCGTCGTCGCCGACGTGGACGTGGACGCCTGGCTCGACCGCTTCGTACACGACGAGCCGCTGCCCATGCCTGAGATTTCGGCCTCGTCCCACACCGGTCGCCTTTAATCGGGGTGAAGGGGCAGACAGCCCCTTCGCGTTCCTTGCCTTCGCGTCAGGCCTGCAGCTCAAGGTCAGCCGCCACCAGCTTGCGGCCGAGATAGCTTTCGACCACCTGTTCGGGTGGCCCGTCCTCGCGCACCTGCCCGCCATCCATCCAGATCACCCGGCTGCACCATTGCAGGATGACCGAGGTCTGGTGGGTCGACAGCACCAGGATGTCGGCGCCGCGCACCATGCCCTCGATGCGGTCGCGCGCCTTGTCCATGAAGCGCGCGTCGCCGGCGAGGAACCACTCGTCCATCAGCAGCACCTCGGGCTTGATCGCGGTGGCGAGCCCGAAGCCGAGCCGCACGATCATCCCCGAGCTGTAGAACCGCACCGGCAGGTCCAGGAACTCGCCGAGCTCGGCGAAGTCCTGCACGTCCTGCTCGAGCTGGCTGATCTCCTGCTTCGGGTACCCGTTATAGAGGCCGCGCAGCATGATGTTCTCACGCCCGGTGAGGTCCATGTTCATGCCGCTGTTCGGGTCGAGCAGCGCGTTGAGGCTGCCGTCGACCCGGACATGGCCGACCACCGGCTCGTAGATGCCGGCGATCGTGCGCAGCAGCGTCGTCTTGCCGGCGCCGTTGGTGCCGATGAGGCCGAGCCGGTCGCCGCGCGCCAGCGTGAACGACACGTCGCGCAGCGCCTGCACGACGACGCGGCTCTGGTTGTCCTGACCAAAACGGCTGGAGGCGGCGGCGACCAGTGTCTTCTTCAGGCTGCGGGCGCTGCCGTGGTAGAGCGGGAAGTCCACCGAGAGGCGGCTGACCTCGATCCTCGCCATCGCCTTAGACCCAGAAGGCGAGGCGGCCGCGCACGCGGGCGAACAGCACCCAGGAGACCAGCACCAGCAGCGCGCTGAACACCGATGCCGAGATCCAGCTCTGCACCGGCGCCGCGTGGCCGAGCAGCGGCGAGCGGACGATCTCGAGCAGCGCGTAGAACGGGTTGAGCGGCAGCCACCAGCCGCTGGCGCCGAGCTGGTCGGCCTTCCACACGATCGGGGTGAGAAAGAACGCGATCTGCATGATCGAGCCGACGATCGGCGGGATGTCGCGGAAGCGGGCGCAGAACGAGCCGAGCATCATGCAGGCGGCGAACCCGTCGAGCAGCCACAGCGCGAACGCCGGCAGGCAGCCGAGGCCGGCCGCCCCCGGCCAGATGCGGTAGTAGCCGTAGACGATCGCCAGCACCGGCAGGTTGTGGGCGAGCGTCAGCACGGTGCGCACCAGCACCCGGATCGCATGCACGAAGAACGGCATGCGCATCGAGCGTATCGTCCCCTCCGCCTGCAGGAAGGTGTAGCAGGCGTCACCCGACAGGCCGCTGATCGCGCTCCACATCACGAGCGACAGCGCGAGGAACGGCATGTAGTCGTGCAGGTCGACGTGGAACAGCGTGCCGTAGACGACGCCCATGGCGCCGATCTGCACCCCGGTCGACAGGGTGAGCCAGAACGGCCCGAGCAGCGAGCCGCGATATTTCAGCTTGATGTCGAGCCAGCCCAGCGTCAGGCCGAGCCGCCACAGCCGCAGGCCGTCGGCGACGTCCTGGCCGGCGCGGACCTGCCGCGCCGCGTTCGAATCGACCGCATCAACCTGGATGTTGGTCGAGGCGACGCTGCTCGCATGATGTTCGGCTGTGGCGCTCATCGCCGGCGGGACGTACTCCATCCGTCGCCGGCTCGCAACCGACACGCGCCGACGCGGCGCAACACCAGCCGGCACGCGGGGCCGCTATCACCCGCGCAATCTGTGACCTCAATCGCACAGCCGGGCCAAGCTTGGCGTCAATCGGATCGTCACGGGCTCGGTTCATGTTGCCACTGGCTGACGTCTCCGCTAGGGACTTAGCTGCTGTTGCTGAGTTCCCACGCGAACGGTGCCGCCCCGGCGCCGCCCCCGCGCCACACCCGCCGGCCGCGGGCCCGTCGTGTCCTCCGGCCAAGACGCGGCCGCGCCACGACGGGAGATCGATACGTGACCGCAAGCCTGATCAGCACCAAGCGGCCCGCCCCCTTCCGCCGCCCGCGCTTGCCGCGTCTTCGCCTGCCCCGGCTGCGCCTGCCCCGGCTTCGCCTAATCGGCCCGCTCGCCCTGCTCGCTTTGCTGTCGGCCTGCGCCGGCAGCCACCCGCAGATGAGCGCGACCCAGGAGGCGGCGATCTACGAAAGCCATGCGCGGCGCGACTACGCCGTGCCCGGCCCGCCGAACGATCCCTGGGGCCCCTACATCACCGAGGCGGCGGCGAAGTTCGACGTGCCGGACGCCTGGATACGCGCCGTCATCGGCCAGGAATCCGGCGGCCGGCTGTATCACGGCGGCGTCCTGGTCACCTCCCCCGTCGGCGCGATGGGGCTGATGCAGCTGATGCCGGAGACCTATGACGAGGTGCGCGCTAAATACGGCATGGGCGACGACGCCTACGACCCGCACAACAACATCCTCGCCGGCACCGCCTACATACGCGAGATGTACGACGTCTACGGCACCCCGGGCTTCCTCGCCGCCTATGACGCGGGCCCGGCACGGCTCGATGGCTACCTGAACCACCACCGCCAACTCCCTAGCGAGACCCGCCGCTATGTCGCGCGCGTCGGCAATGAGATCGCCGGCATCTACCCGCAATCCCGCTCGGACGCCGACCTCTACGCGATGAACCGTATCTCGGTCGACACGCCGGACCCGCAGCCCTCGCGCCGCACCCTGCTCGCCCGCGAGCAGAAGCGCGAGCGCGCCCGCGCGGCAACACGCTACGCCTATGCGCGCCTGCGCTCGCCGGTGGTGCGCGAGAGTGGCCAGCGTGACGGCGACGAGGAGGTGGCCCTGCTGCCGGAGCCGCCGCATCGTCGTGCAGGACTGGGCCTCGCCAGCCGCGCGCATCAGCCGACCCCGGTCCGCGTCGCCGCCTACGCCCCGCCGCAGGCAGGCCGCGGCCCGCACCTGTTCTCCTCGGCGATGGCGGCGGAGCGTCCGCCGGCGGCGCGCGGCGGCGGCAAGTGGGCGATCCAGGTCGGCGCCTACGGCAGCCCGAGCCAGGCGCAGTCGGCACTCGGCGCCGCCCGCAACCAGGCCAAACTCGGCGGCGCGCGCAACACCATCGCCGGGGTCGGCGGCGGCAAGCTGTTCCGCGCCCGGCTGAGCGGGATGTCGCGCGGCGCCGCGACCGCCGCCTGCCAGCGGCTCAGTCACGGCAGGTCGGGCTGCATCGTGGTCTCGCCGGATGCGCGCTCCTGAGCCGCTAGCCGAGTCCCGTGCCGTGCAGCCAAGCTCGGCGCGCGGCCCGGAACGTGCTTGCCGACCCTCTCTGCTGGTATGCGCGCCGGGTTGGCGCGCGGCGGCGCGCGAAACAAAAACTCTGATATCAGGGGTCGCGAGCAGCGAGCCCTGATATCAGGCGTCAGCCCGGTCAGGAGGTGAACGTTGCGCATTGCGGTAATCGGCGGCGGCTATGTCGGCCTCGTCTCCGGCGCCTGCTTCGCCGACCTCGGCACCGACGTCGTGATCATCGAGAGCGATCCGTCTCGTCTCGCCTCGCTCAACTCGGGCGGCATCCCGATCTACGAGCCCGGCCTCGACAAGCTGGTCGCCGACAATGTCGCGAGCGGCCGCCTCGCCTTCACCGGGGACATCGGGCAAGGCGTCGCCGGGGCCGAGGTGGTGTTCATCGCCGTCGGCACGCCGACCCGGCGTGGCGACGGCCACGCCGACGTCAGCTACGTCAACGCCGCCGTCGAGCAGGTGGTGCAGCACCTCACCGGCTACGCCGTCGTCGTGACCAAGAGCACCGTGCCCGTCGGCACCGGCCGCCACATCGAGGAGATCATGCGCCGGGTCCGCCCCGAGGCCGAGTTCGACGTCGCCTCCAACCCCGAGTTCCTGCGCGAAGGCAGCGCGATCGGCGACTTCATGCGCCCCGACCGCGTCGTCATCGGCTGCGACAGCCCGCGCGCCCAGGAGGTGATGCGCCAGCTCTACCGGCCGCTCTACCTGATCGAGACGCCGATCGTATTCACCAACCTCGAGACCGCCGAACTCGCCAAATACGCCGCCAACGCCTTCCTCGCGGTGAAAATCACCTTCATCAACGAAATCGCCGATCTGTGCGAGAAGGTCGGCGGCGACGTGCAGGACGTCGCCCGCGCAATCGGCATGGACGGCCGCATCGGCAGGAAGTTCCTGCACGCCGGCCCCGGCTTCGGCGGCTCGTGCTTCCCGAAGGACACGCTCGCCCTGATGCGCATCGCCCAGGATGCCGGCGCGCCGTCGCGCCTGGTCGAGGCGACGGTCGGCGTGAACGACGCCCGCAAATCCGGCATGGCGGCGCGCGTCAGTCGCGCCTGCGGCGGCTCGGTGCGCGGCAAGACCATCGCCGTGCTCGGCCTCACCTTCAAGCCCGACACCGACGACATGCGCGACGCGCCGTCGCTGCCGATCATCGGCCGCCTGATCGACGGCGGAGCGACGGTGCGCGCCTATGACCCGGTCGGCATGCCGGCGGCGAAACCGCTGCTGCCAAGCTCGGTGGTGTTCTGCGACGACGCGCTCGCCACCCTCGACGGCGCCGACGCACTCGTCATCATCACCGAATGGAACGAGTTCCGCGCCCTCTCCGCCGACCGCCTCGCCGCCAGCATGCGCGGCCGCGTCATCGTGGACCTGCGCAACGTGTTCGACCCCAAGGCCATGCGCGAAGCCGGGTTGAACTATACCGGCATCGGTCGGGCCTGAGTACTAGAAAGGGCAGGCAAGGCAAGGGGCCTTGCCCCTTGACCCCATTAAAGGCGAAGCCTTTAAAATCCAATTATTTAATCC
>CAXTSD010000192.1:0-5289 GCA_964246775.1 uncultured Acetobacteraceae bacterium
GTCGCGCATCCCGGCCAGCGCCTCCCCCGGCGTGTCGAGCGCGCGGGCGAGCGCGTCGGCGGCACTCGCGTCGGACAGCGGATCGAACGTCCAGCCGGTGACCCCGTCGGTGACCAGCTCCTCGACCGCCTGGCTGTAGATGCTGCCGAGCACCGGCACCCCGGCCGCCATCGCCTCGTTGACCACCAGGCCCCACTCGTCGAGCAGCGAGGGAAACATCAGTATGTCGGCCTCGGCGTAGTAGCCGGGCAGCTCGGCATACGGCACCGAGCCGCAGAAGCGCTGGCTGACATTGGGCGGCAGCGCCGCCGCCTCGAGCTCGCCGCGCAGCTCGCCATCGCCAAGCCACCACAGCTCGAGCGCGCGCTCCGGATGCGCCCGCCCCCAGGCGGCGACGTGGCCGAGGAAGCGGTCGATCCCCTTGCGCCGCGTCAGCACCCCCGCATACAGCAGGCGCGAGCGCGACGCGTCCGGACGGCGCCGGGGTGCGGCGGCGAACAGCGCGACATCGACCGGCTGGTTGATGCGCAGGATGGCCGCGTCGGCGATGCCGAAGCGCGCGATGTAGCGGGCGCCGCTCTCGCCGTTCACCAGCACCGCGTCGGCGCGGGCGAGGATCAGCCGGCGCAGCAGCCGTCGCGCCAGCCCCCAGCCGCGCTCGCTATGCTCGGACAGCGTCGCCCAGATCACCAGTTTTACCCGCGGCCGCAGCAGCGCGTAGAGTGCGGCCTGCAGGCTGCGGGTGCCGAGCTCCTGGGAGATCACCACGTCGGGCCGGGCGCGCAGAAGTTGCGGCAGCGTATCATACGGCAGGTGGATGTGCAGCATCCTGGTGAAGCCGAGCGCGTCGCGGTACGGGCGCTTCACCGTGAGCGTGCGCTGCACCGCGACGTCGAGCCCGCCCCACTCGACCGACCAGTCGCGGTCGCTCTCCATCGCCGTCGACAGCAGGATCCGCAGCGCGCCGACCCGCGGAGCCAGCGCCTCGAGCAGCGGCACCCGGTAAGGCGCGATGAAGTTGGTCAGCAGAACCACACGCATGGGCGAGTTTCCGTTTCTTGTCGGCGACGCCTGGATCGCCTCAATTCTTCCGCGGCGCCGGATTTTGCCGCGTCTGCCAAACGCCCGCGTTTTGCGGCGCTACTCGGTCAGGTACAGGTTGATGCGGCGTTGATAAAAACCGGTGTCGCCGTACTGGGCGTAGCGCTGCAGGTCGACCATCGAGAGCAGCACGCCGGCAAGGTTGCCACCGGCATCGACGATCTGGCGCAGCGTCGACAGCACGGCCGAGCGGCGCGTCTGCTGCCACTGCACGAGCAGCACCGTCTTGTCGGCGAGGCGGCACAGGTTGCGGGTGTCGGAGACCGCGAGCATCGGGCCGCTATCGAGCAGCACGAGGTCGAACTGGTCGGCCATGCCCATCACCAGGTTGCGCATCGCGATCGAGGAGAACAGGTCGGGCGAGATCCGCGACGGCGTGCCGGCCGGCACCAGATACGCCGGCGAGTGCTTGTCGCGCTGCAACACCTCGGCGATCGGCGTGCCGCCGGCAAGGCAGTCGAGCAGGCCGGGCGTGCGGGCGACGCCGAACGCCGCGTGCAGGCGCGGCCGCCGCAGGTCGCAATCGATCACCGCGACGCGCTTGCCGCAATTCGCCATCAGCCGCGCCAGCGCCAGCACGGTCGAGGACTTGCCTTCGCCTGGCAGCGACGAGGAGACCAGCACCACCTTGGGCGGCCGCTCGGCGCCGGACAGCATCAGGCTCGTATGCAGGCTGCGCATCGCCTCGCTGAACACCGAGTTGCGCCCGTCGAGCAGCAGCGGGTCGGCGTCCTGACCGGCGCGCCCACCCAAACCCGCGCCAAGCCGGGCGCCGACGCGCCCGCGCAGGCCGCGTCGCTTCTGGAACGGCACGACGCCGAGCGCGGCGACGCCGAGCGTCTCCTCCACCTGGTCGAGATGCGAGAACCCCTGGTCGAGGTTCTCGAGCGCCAGCACGACCAGGCCGGTGACGATCAGGCTGGCGACGAAGAAGATCGGCAGCATCAGCGCCGGGTTCGGGAACGACGGCATCGTCGGCGCCTCGGCGTGCGAGATCACCTGCGCGTCGGCCTGCTGCAGCCCGCTCTCGACGTTGGTCTCCTTGGCGCGCGCCAGCAGCCGGTCGTAGAGCGCGCGGTCGGCGTCCGCCTCGTGCTGCAGCATGTGCAGCTCGACCTCCCCCTGGCTGCCGGTATTGTCCTTGACGCGCAGTTGCGCGAGCTGCGCGTTGAGCAGCACCACCCGGTCGGCCGCCGCCTGCGCATTGGCGCGCAGGCTGGTCGCGACGGTGCCGCTTTCGGCGCGTATCCGCCCGGACAGTTCGGCGATGCTGCCGCGCAGCGCCTTGAGCTTCGGATATTCGGCGCCAAAATTGCGCGCCAGCTGAACCTCCTCGGCGATCATCGCGCTCTGCTGCGCGCGCAGCCCCTGGACGACGGCGGAGGCCTGCACCTCGGGCAGCGCGCCGACCGCGCCCGCCGCCTGCAGCCGCGAGCTCGCCATCGCCTCGTCGACCTGCGCCTGCACCAGCTTCTCGCTCAGCGCGCTGATCTGCTCGGCGAGCAGCGGCGCGACCCGGCCCTGCGTCGCGCCGATCTTGCGCCGGTAGGTCTCGACCTCCTGGTCGGCGTTGATCACCTGCTCGCGCAACTCGGCGACGCGGTCGGACAGCCAGCGATGCGCGTGCTCGGTCGCGTCGAGCTTCGACTTCAGCTGGTCGTCGATATAGGCGTCGGCGACGGCGTTCGCCGCCTGCTCGGACAGCCTTGGGCTGGCGCTGTCGAACGACACGGTGATCACCCGCGAGCGGCCCTTCGGCGTCACCGACAGGTGGCGCAGGAACGCATCCGTCGGCGCCGCCAGCGGATCGACCGGCTGCGCGTCGCCCAGCGGCCCAGCCGGCAGCTCGGCCGGCGTCAGCGCGTGCGACAGCCCGAGCAGCGAGCCGAGGCGGTGGCGGAGCGGCGCCGTCGCATCGTCGATCGCGTCGCGCCAGCGCCGCACCAGTCCGGGTCCTTTCAGCGCCGGATTGAACTCGACGTTCTCGACCAGGTTCAGCTGCTCGACGACGCCGCTCGCGATGCGCCGCGAGCGCAGCAGCTGCACCTCGCTCTCGATCACGTCGCTCTCGCCGCCGAGCCCGGAGATCACCGCCTTGAGGTCGACCACCTGCTCCTGGCGCTGGCCGATGATCACCGAGGCCTCCGCCGTGTACGACGGTTGCAGGTGGTTGATCACCAGGAAGGCGAGCCCGTTGAGCCCGAACAGGCACAGTATGATCGCCCGCTTGCGGCGCAGCAGCATCCGGCCGATCTCGCGCAGCTTGGCGCCAGGCGTCGGCCCCGGCGTCGCCGGGCGCTCGAACCCGCCGCCGCCATAGGCGTAGGGAGCGAGCGCGTCCTCGCCCGGCCGCAGCGCGGGCAGCGTGGTCATCGACATTGACTATCCTCGGGGCTGTCCGCGGCCATGGTCTCGTGGCAAGTCCTGTGCGCAAGTTCCGGCAAGCTGCCGGCGGAACGCTTCTACCAGCTTCGTTCCTCGCCGACGTGCTGCCCTGAGGTGTTACTCCGAGCGGGCAACAGTGTCCGATCGGTCACACAGACAGACAGCGACGTGCTGGCTTTGCCGTGCAAGCTGGCGCTAGAGCATGACCGGCTCACATTCGTTCACCGGCCCTGCTCTAGCTGTTGTAGGAGCGGCTGATTCACGTTTCAGGTTGACCCGACCTGAAACGATCAGGCGCTAGCCGAGCCGTACGAGCAGGAACAGCACCCCGGTCGCCAGCGACGCGGCGCCGAACAGCGCCGCGGCGTCGGCACGGCGCAGCAGCCGCGCCGCGCGCAGCCCGAAGAGCTGCATCGCGAGCAGCGGCAGCGCGCTCGCGACCAGGCCCCACGCGGCGCCGTCCACCCCGGCCTGCCGGTAGCCGGCCGCCGTCGTCGCCATCAGGATCGCGAGGCCCGCCGGATAGACCACCAGCCCGTCGATCCAGGGCCGCCGGCCGATCGACAGCCCGAGCGGCAGCAGCCACGAGGCCAGCACGAGCCCCGGCGTGGCGAGCAGCAGCACCCGCACCGCCGCTACCGCGCCGAGGAATTTCGGATAGACGAGGCCGATCATCGCCGGCCCCGCAACGATGCCGAACGTCGTCGGCAGGCTCACCAGCAGCACCAGCAAGGCAAGCTCGCGCGCGAGCTTGCGCGAGGCGCAGTACGCCGGCCCGGCGGCAACGCGCGCGGTGATCGCCGGGTAGTAGAACTGCGACAGGGCGCCGACCGCGCCGACGATCAGGGTCACGACGTTGGAGCCGAAGGCGAACTGGCCGAGGCTCGCCGCCGGCGCCATCTGCGACACCACCCAGCGATTGGCCGTCATCGTGAACGCCCAGACGAACGAGGCGAGGAACAGCGGCAGGCCCTCGCCCGCCACCGGGCGCAGCATCGCCGCGGTCGGGAAGTGGGCGAGCCGCAACGGCATCCGGCGCTGCACGACGGCGGCGATCGCGCCGTAGCACAGCGCCAGCGCGGCAAAGCAGCCGGCGATGCCGCCGAGCAGTATGCCGAGCGGGCGGGCGACCGCCTGCACCACCATCAGCGCCGCGTTGATCGCGGCGAACTCGCCGCGACGCGAGGCGGCGCGGCAGACCGCCGCCGGCCCGAGTGCGACCATGAAGAACAATCCGGCGGCGAGCGACAGCGATCCGGAGACGAAGCCGAACGGCAGCGTGCCCCAGCGCGCGAGTCCGGCCAGAAGTGCGATGCCGCCGAGCAGGGCGGCGGCGGCGATGAGGAGCCGCAGCCACAGCATGCCGTCGACGAAACGCTGCCGCTCGCCCGCCGTCCCGACGGCGAGCAGCACCGGCAGCCGCCGGTCGATCATCTGCGAGATGCCGAAATCGAGGATCAGGCAATACTGGAACAGCGTCACCGCGATCGCGTAGCGGCCGAACTGCACCGGCCCGAGCAGCAGCGGCACCAGCAGCCCGACCACGGCGTTGACGCCGGACAGCCCGGGCATCATCGCATAGACCAGCAGCGCGCGGGCGCGCCGGCCGAACGAGGCGCGCGGCGCAGCCGGCACGGCGCCGAACGTGCCGCCCGGCATCTCGCCGGGCACGTCGCCCGCCAGGCGCAGGTCGCGCAGCGGCACGGCGCGCTGTCCGGTCATCGTCCCTGGCATCGTCCCTGGCATCGTCATGCTGGCGGCTGACTTGCCCGCCCACGCCGCGTCTGTCGACCGATATTGCGT
>CAXTSD010000193.1:0-2409 GCA_964246775.1 uncultured Acetobacteraceae bacterium
CCGGCACGCTGAGCCAGACGGCGTCGCCGATGCCGGCGTCGGCGTTGACCAGCCAGCCGCGCTCGCGGATGCGGGCGAGCTCGGCGGCGCGCTCGCCGCTGACCATGCCGGCGAGCCGGTCAGGGGCGTAGGCGCGCAGCAACAGGCCAGGCCCCGCATGCAGTCCGCGCCGTTCGCCAAGGCTCGCATAGGCGCGTCCGGGCGGCCGGGCGCGCTCGATTGCGATGACCTCGCTCTGCTCGCCGTCGCGCAGCCGCAGATAGCTGGTCTGTCGGGTCGCGTCGGTGAGCTCGGCCATGTGCGGCTCTGCGGCGGCAAGCATCGCGCCCTGCCGCAGCGCCGCGCCCCCGACCGCGATCCAGGCGGCGGACAGTCGCCAGATGCCGCGCGAGCCGGTCTGCACCGCGTAGCCGCTGGCCTCGAAGGTGCGCAGCAGTCTGAAGGCGGCGGTCTTGGTGCTGCCCATGGCGGCGGCGATCCGGGCGAGCGGGGCGGGGCCGAGGCGGGCCATCGTCTCGACCAGCTCGAGCGCGCGTTGCACGGCGATGATGCCGTAGGCGTGCCGCGGCCCGGGTCCGGGTGCTGACGTGCTCACTGGCGGATGAACGGTCGGCTCGCTTGGCGGGCGTGGTCTGGGCCCATGGTGCACCGACGGAAGGCAGGCGACAGGAGGCCGGCCGCGATGCTGGACACGGCCGGGCGCTAGAGTACTATTGTAAGTTGGAGTCACGACGGTCCGCCTGCGCGCGAAAACCTTGTGGCGTGCCGGCGCGTCCGCTATTGCGGGGGAGATCGGCTTGGCGCGACCGGCTGGTGGCCGCTGGTGCTGCGTGCGGGCGTGGTGAAATGGTAGACACGCCAGATTTAGGTTCTGGTGGCGCAAGCCGTGGGGGTTCAAGTCCCTTCGCCCGCACCAGCCGGCGGCGCGCCCGCGGGCGGCATCTAGGCTTGCCGCCCGGCCGCGGCTACAGAGTGGCCGAAATCATCAGAGACCGCTCTCGAAGAGGATGCCAGCGATGCAGGTCACCGAAACCCTTTCCGAGGGGCTGAAGCGCGGCTTCACCGTGATCGTCCCGGCTGCCGACATCGAGGGCAAGCGCGCCTCCAAGCTGTCGGAGATCGGGCGGGGTCTGAAGCTGCCCGGCTTTCGTCCGGGCCGCGTGCCGGCGAGCCTGGTGCGCCAGCGCTACGGCAATGCGGTGATGGCCGAGGTGCTGCAGGAAAGCGTCGACGACGCGACGAGCAAGGTGTTCGCCGAGCGCGGCCTGCGCCCCTCCGGCCAGCCGCGCGTCGACGTGGTGAGCGGCGTCGGCGTGGGACAGGCGGCGCCGTCCGACCTCGAGTTCAGGGTCGAGGTGGAGCTGCTGCCGGAGATCACGCCGCCCGATTTCTCCGCAATCTCGCTCACCCGCTTCAAGGCCGAGCCGTCGGCCGCGATGATTGACGGAGCGCTGGCGACCCTCGCCGAGCGGCAGCGCACGCTGGTGCCGGTCACCGAGGATCGCGGCGCCGAGATCGGCGAAGTCGTCACCGTCGATTTCGTCGGCAAGATCGACGGCGTGCCGTTTGAGGGCGGGCACGGCAGCGACATGGAGGTGGAGGTCGGCGGTGACGGCTTCATCCCCGGCTTCTCCGAGCAGTTCGCCGGCCTCAAGCCGGGTGAGACGCGCAGCATCGACGTGACCTTTCCGGCCGAGTACGTATCGGCCGAGCTGGCCGGCAAGCCGGCGACGTTCGAGCTCACCGCCAAGGCGCTGCAGCGGAAGCTGCCGATGCCGCTCGACGACGCGCTCGCCGGCAAGGTCGGTTTCGAGACCCTCGATCAGCTGCGCGAGGTGATCCGCCAGCAGATACAGGCCGAGTACGACCAGCTCTCCCGCCTGCGCATCAAGCGCGAGCTGCTCGACGCGCTGGCCGAGCGGGCGGAGTTTCCGGCGCCGGAGGGCATGGTGAAGGCCGAGTTCGACGCGATCTGGCAGCGCGTCGAGCAGGACGAGAAGGAAGGCCGCGGCGACGAGGAGGACCGCGGCAAGGACCCCGAGACGCTGCGCGCCGAGTATCGTGCGATCGCCGAGCGCCGGGTGCGGCTTGGCCTGCTGCTCGCCGAGATCGGCCGCGCCCGCGCGATCTCGGTGAGTGCCGACGAGATGACCCGGGCGATGCGCACCGAGGCGCAACGCTATCCCGGCCAGGAGGCGCAGGTGGTCGAGTTCTTTCGCAAGAACCCGCAAGCGGTCGAGACGCTGCGCGGGCCGCTGTTCGAGGACAAGGTCGTCGACCACATCCTGACGCTCGCCGAGGTGAACGAGAAGACGGTCGAGCCGGAGGCCCTGGCGCTGCTCGAGGCGGCGATGCCTGAGGCGCAGCCGGTTGAGCAACCTGAGGCGCAGCCGGTTGAGCAACGTGAGG
>CAXTSD010000193.1:2509-5283 GCA_964246775.1 uncultured Acetobacteraceae bacterium
CCTGAGGCGCAGCCGGTTGAGCAACCTGAGGCGCAGCCGGTTGAGCAACGTGAGGCGCAGCCGGTCGAGGAACCTGAGGCGCAGCCGGCGGAGGGGATCGAGGCGCAGCCGGTCGAGGAACCGCGGCCTGTCGAGGGCGAGGCGGCGCAGGAGCGGGCGGCCGAGGAGCATGCGGCGGAGCCAGGCGCGGCCGTATGACGGTCCGGCACGCGCCTCGGTCGGCGGAACGCCACTGGCGGCGCATCGCGTCTCTGGCATCGCGCGCAAATCCGCTTATCTTGGCAACCTGGCGCAGCAGAATTCGGTCGCCCATTCCGGGGGCCTGCGGCAGCAAGGACAACGCTGATGAGGGATCGTGATCCCGTCGAGGTCTACGCCAACACGCTGGTGCCCATGGTGGTCGAGCAGACCGCGCGGGGCGAGCGGTCCTACGACATCTACTCGCGCCTGCTGAAGGAGCGCATCATCTTCCTGACCGGCCCGGTGTTTGACGGCGTCGCGTCGCTGATCAGCGCCCAGCTGCTGTTCCTGGAGAGCGAGAACCCCAGCAAGGACGTGTATTTCTACATCAACAGCCCGGGCGGCGTCGTCTCCTCCGGGCTCGCGATCTACGACACCATGCAGTATGTGCGCCCGCAGGTGAGCACGGTGTGCATCGGCCAGGCCGCCTCGATGGGGTCGTTGCTGCTCTGCGCCGGCGCCAAGGGCAAGCGCTACGCGCTGCCGAACAGCCGCATCATGGTGCACCAGCCCTCCGGCGGCGCCCAGGGTCAGGCGGCGGACATCGAGATCCAGGCGCGCGAGATACTGCACCTGCGCGGGCGCCTCAACGACCTCTATCACGTCCATACCGGCCAGGCGGTCGCCGAGATCGAGCGCAAGCTCGAGCGCGACGCCTACATGTCGGCCGAGGAGGCGAGGGACTGGGGGCTCGTCGACGAGGTGGTGGCGAAGCAGCCGCACGCCGTCGGCGCCGACAAGGACGGCGGCCCGAAGCTCGTCACCTGAACTTCGGTCACGCGCCCCGGTATCGCTCCGGGTTGCGTGTCGGGGTGGGGGCGGCGCGCATCCGGGTTGCGCTCCGCCCGTAACATGCTCAACTATGCGGCACATGTCTGACGTGTGACAGCGCCCGGCGGGCGGGGTGGGTTCAGCCTCGGGTGGTCGGCGAAGGTTTGGTCCCCGGGTCGCCCGGGGCTGGAGACACCATGGTCAACAAGTCTGGCGAGTCGAAGAACACCCTCTACTGCTCGTTCTGCGGCAAGTCGCAGCATGAGGTGCGCAAGCTGATCGCCGGACCGACGGTCTTCATCTGCGACGAATGCGTCGAACTGTGCATGGACATCATACGCGAGGAGCACAAGACGCACCTTGTGAAGTCGCGCGACGGCGTGCCGACGCCAAAGGAGATCTGCAAGGTTCTCGACGACTACGTGATCGGCCAGAGCCATGCGAAGAAGGTGCTCTCGGTCGCCGTCCACAACCACTACAAGCGCCTCGCGCACGGCGCCAAGAACAACGACGTCGAGATCGCGAAGAGCAACATCATGCTGATCGGGCCGACCGGCTCGGGCAAGACGCTGCTCGCCCAGACGCTGGCGCGCATACTCGACGTGCCGTTCACCATGGCCGACGCGACGACGCTGACCGAGGCCGGCTATGTCGGCGAGGACGTCGAGAACATCATACTCAAGCTGCTGCAATCGGCCGACTACAACGTCGAGCGGGCGCAGCGCGGCATCGTCTACATCGACGAGGTCGACAAGATCAGCCGCAAGTCGGACAACCCGTCGATCACCCGCGACGTCTCGGGCGAAGGCGTGCAGCAGGCGCTGCTCAAGATCATGGAGGGCACCGTCGCTTCGGTGCCGCCGCAGGGCGGGCGCAAGCATCCGCAGCAGGAGTTCCTGCAGGTCGACACCACCAACATACTGTTTATCTGCGGCGGCGCGTTTTCCGGGCTCGAGAAGATCATCGGCGCCCGCGGCAAGGGCTCGGGCATCGGCTTCGGTGCCGAGGTGCGCGACCCGGACGAGCGGCGGACCGGGGCGGTGCTGCGTGACGTCGAGCCAGAGGACCTGCTGCGCTTCGGCCTGATCCCGGAGTTTATCGGCCGGCTGCCGGTGGTGGCGACGCTCGAGGATCTGGACGAGTCGGCGCTGATCGAGATCCTCACCAAGCCGAAGAATGCGCTGGTCAAGCAATACGCCAGGCTGTTCGAAATGGAGGGCGTAAAGCTTTCGTTTACCGAAGGCGCGCTAAAATCGGTCTCGACGCGCGCGATTGCGCGGCGGACCGGGGCGCGCGGCCTGCGCTCGATCATGGAGGCGATCCTGCTTGGCACGATGTTTGATCTGCCTGGCCTCGACAACGTCGAGGAGGTGTCGATCAGCCAGGAGGCGGCGGAGGGCAATGCCGCGCCGCTGTTCATCTACGGCAAGGAGCGCGCCGAGGAGAGCGCCTGATGCGCGCTGAGGGCGGTGCCGGCGCCCGCCTCGCGCGCATGGCGGCGTGGCGGGCCTTGTATCATCCGGCTTAGCCGACGATTTCCCGATGACCGGAGGCGGCGAACGGGCGCCTCGGTTCGACACGACCGTGCCGCAGCGGGCGGTCGTGTCTCCTGACTGTCCTCAACGGAGGTCCGCGACGTGACGAAATCAGACAAGGACGAGGCCGGCAAGGTCGGCGCCAACGAGAATGGCGAGCCGGCGGGCCAGCCGGAGCGCGCAAGCGGCAAGCCGCGGGCCGAGCGCGCGCCGGGCAAGCCGCCCGCT
>CAXTSD010000194.1:0-5215 GCA_964246775.1 uncultured Acetobacteraceae bacterium
GCGTCGGCCGCGTCGCTTGCGCCCGTCATCCTCGGACCAGGCGGCCGGCTCGATGCCGGGGACCGCGATCAGCGGTATCGGCGCGCCGGTCAGCGACTCGATGGCGGCGACGGCGAGGCGATCGTCTGGCGAGGCGATGGTGTAGGCCCGGCCTTCGCGGCCGGCGCGTCCGGTGCGGCCGATGCGGTGGACGTAGTCCTCGGCGTGGTGCGGCACGTCGAAGTTGAACACGTGCGACAGGCCGCCAATGTCGATGCCGCGCGCCGCGACGTCGCTGCAGACCAGCAGGCGCAACTCGCCGGCCTTGAATTTTTCCAGCGTCGCGAAGCGCATCGACTGGGCAAGGTCGCCGTGCAGGGCGCCGACCGAGAAGCCGTGCTTGTTGAGCGACTTGTTGAGGATGTCGACCTCGGTCTTGCGATTGCAGAAGATCAACGCGCTCTGCACGTCCTCGGAACGGATCAGCCGGCGCAGCGTCTCGCGCTTGTCCGCCTCGTCGACGACGGCGAGGCCGGCGGTGATCGTCGTCGCGACCGAGGCGGCGCGGCTGACCTTCACCTCGCGCGGATTTTGCAGGAACGCGTCGGTCAGGCGCTTGATCTCAGGCGCCATGGTCGCCGAGAAGAACAGCGTCTGCCGGTTGGCCGGCAACAGGGCGACGATCTTCTCGACGTCGGGAATGAAGCCCATGTCGAGCATGCGGTCGGCCTCGTCGATCACCAGCAGGCGGCAATCGGTCAGCAGCATGCCGCCGCGCTCGAACAGGTCGATCATCCGGCCAGGAGTTGCGATCAGCACGTCGACGCCGCGGGCCAGCGCCTCCTTCTGATCGTTCATGCTCTCGCCGCCGATCAGCAAGGCGTGGGTGAGCTTCAGATACTTGCCATACTGGACAAAATTCTCGGCGACCTGCAGCGCCAGCTCGCGCGTCGGCTCCAGGATCAGGCTGCGCGGCATGCGGGCGCGGGCGCGGCTGCCGGAGAGGATATCGAGCATCGGCAGGGTGAAGCCGGCGGTCTTGCCGGTGCCGGTCTGCGCGACACCCATGACGTCGCGGCCCTGCAGCACGATCGGGATCGCCTGCGCCTGAATCGGCGTCGGGTGCAGATAGCCCTTCTCGCCGATCGCCTGCAATATGGCGTCCGACAGGCCGAGATCTGCGAAGGTGATCTGCGGCACGACGGGTTCCGGGGCGATCTCCTCTGTCGGCTCGACCAGGGCCGCGGTTTCAACGCCGGTGTCCGCGGCCACCGATCCCTCGGCGCCGCCGCCGACATGCAGCGCGCCGGACGTCCGTTCGTCGGGCGCCTGCTCGTCTGTCATCTGCAGGTCTGGCGCCTGCAGGTCTGAAGCCTGCAGGTCTGGCGCCTGCTCGTCCGGCGGCGTTGCCGCCGCGGCGCCGGCGACGTGCAGTGGATGCGCCTCGTCCATGGCCTGGTCCGGCCGCGCGGTGTCATCAGCCGGGGCGGCACTTGTATCGTTCAACACTATGTCTCTATCGTGATGGGGCGACGGCCGAGCGTCACCGGTGTGGGCAGAGGGATACGTCAGTCACAGCGTCCGCGTCGGAGCCTCGCCACGGCGGGGGGCGCATCGACACACGGGCGCATCTCGCGCGCCACCGCCGCTGATATCGACAAGCGACCCGCCGCTGTCAAGGTTTACCCGTGCGTCATCCCGATGACGGCGCGGCCCACACGGCGGCGCTATCCCTGCGGAGACGCAACTATCCGGCAAAGCCGACGGTTGTGCCCGCAGCCTGCGCGACTAGCGCCTGATCGTTTCAGGTTGGATCAACCTGAAACGTTCCATCAGCCGCTCCGACAATGGCTAAAGCAGGGCCGGTGAACGAATGTTAACCGGTCATGCCTTAGCCTCCCGTTGAACCCTCAGCACCGGATTTCGCATGACCGATGACGCTCAGCCGTTGGCGATCGAGGATTACGCCGTCATCGGCGATTGCGCGACCGCTGCCCTGGTCGGGCGCAACGGCTCGATCGACTGGCTGTGCTGGCCGCGATTTGACAGCGCCGCCTGCCTCGCCGCCCTGCTCGGCACCTCGCGCCACGGCCGCTGGCTGATCGCGCCCGAGGCGGCGGTCGCGAGCACCAGGCGCAGCTATCACGCCGGCAGCCTGGTGCTGGAGACGGTGTTCGAGACCGCCTCGGGCAGCGTCGCCCTGATCGACTTGATGCCGGTCAACCAGCCGAACTCGACCGTGCTGCGGCTGGTGCGCGGGCTGAGCGGCCGCGTCGCGATGCGGATGGAGCTGGTGCTGCGCTTTGACTACGGCGCCTCCATTCCCTGGGTCGAGCAGCTCGCCGACCATGCCGGGCTCAGCGCCATCGTCGGACCGGACCGGGTCGTGCTGTATACCGCGGCGGCGCTGCACGGCGAGGACATGACGACGGTCTCGCGGTTCGAGGTCGGGCAGGGCGATACGGTGCCGTTCACGCTGATGCACGCCGCCTCCCACCTGCCGATCCCGCCGCCGATCGACGTCGACGCGGCGCTCGCCCACACCGACACGTTCTGGCAGGCCTGGACCGCGCGTTCGACCTATGACGGCAGGTGGGGCGAGGCGGTGAACCGCTCGCTGCTGACACTCAAGGCGCTCACCTACGCGGCGACCGGCGGCATCGTCGCCGCCGTCACCACCTCGCTGCCGGAGGAGCTCGGCGGCGAGCGCAACTGGGACTACCGGTTCTGCTGGCTGCGCGACGCGACGCTCACCTTGTTTGCGATGATGGGCGCCGGCTACGACGAGGAGGCCGGCGCCTGGCGCGACTGGCTGCATCGTGCCGTCGCCGGCTCGGCGGACCAGGTGCAGATCATGTACGGGCTGGCCGGCGAGCGCCGGCTCGAGGAATGGACGGTGCCGTGGTTGCCCGGCTACCAGGGTGCGAGCCCGGTGCGCATCGGCAACGCCGCCGCCGGCCAGCTGCAGATCGACGTGTTCGGCGAGGTCACCGACTGCCTGCATCACGGCCGGCGCAACGGTCTCGCGACTGTGCCGGAGGGCTGGTCGCTGCAGCGCACCCTGATCGAGCGGCTGGAGACGGTGTGGCGCGAGCCGGACGAGGGCATGTGGGAGGTGCGCGGTGGCCGCAAGCACTTCACGTTTTCCAAGATCATGGCCTGGGTCGCCTTCGACCGCGCGATACGCGACGCCGAGGAGCACAACCTCGACGGCCCGATCGATCGCTGGCGGACGGCGCGCGGCGAGGTCGAGGCGATGGTGCTGAGCCAGGGTTTCGACGCCAAGATGAACAGCTTCACCCAGAGCTTCGGCAGCACGTCGCTCGACGCCAGCCTGCTGCTGATCCCGATGGTGGGTTTCCTGCCGGCCGAGGACAGCCGCGTGCAGGGCACTCTGGCGGCACTCGAGCGCGAGCTGCTGGTCGACGGTTTCATGCTGCGCTACCGCACCGAGGACGGCACCGACGGCCTCTCCGGCCGCGAGGGCGCGTTCCTCGCCTGCACGTTCTGGCTGGCCGACGCCTACGTCCTGTCCGGCCGCAGGCACGATGCCGAGGTGCTATTCGAGCGGCTGCTCGGCCTGTGCAACGATGTCGGCCTGCTCAGCGAGGAGTACGACAGCAAGGCGGGCCGCCTGGTCGGCAACTTCCCGCAGGCGTTCTCCCACGTGGCGCTGGTGTCGACGGCGATGAACCTGCGTGGCGACGGGCCGGCGCAGCAGCGCGCCAACGCCGAGTAGGGCTGGTCACGCCGCCGCGGCGGCCGGCTCCGGCGAAGCGCCGAGTAGGCCGGCGGCCTCGGCGAGCAGGGTGTAGGACCGCCGCCGTGCCGCGGCGTCGTGCACGGCGGTGATGACGGCGATCTCGTCGGCGCCATGCGTCGTCGCGATCTCGTTCAGCCGGGCGAGCACCTGATCCGCGGTGCCGAGTGCGGCGCGGGCGCGCAGGCGCGGGTGGGCGTCGCGCTCCTCGGCGGAGAACGGATAGCGCTCGGCCTCCTCGGCGCTCGGCAGCGGCACGTAGCGGCCGCGGTTGCGCTCGGCGATCCAGACCTCGCGCGAGCGGTGATGGCGGATCGCCGCCTCCTCGGTGTCGGCGGCCAGCGCGAACACGCAGAGTGCGACGTGCGGCGCCGGATGGCGCTCGCTCGGGCGGTAGTTCGCCCGATAGGCGCCGAGCGCCTCGGCGGCACCGCGGCCCTCGCCGAAGAACCAGGCGAAGCAGTAAGGCAGGCCGAAATAGGCGGCGACCTGGGCACCGTAATCCGAGCTGCCGAGCATCCAAACCTCCGGCCGGGTCGGTCCCTGCGGCTGCGCGACCACTTGGCGGAACGGGTGATGGTCCGGCAGCGCCGCGCCTTGCACCCAGGCCAGCAGGTCGCGCAACTGGGCCGGGAAAGCGTCGGCCGCCATCGCCGCGTTCGGGTTCAGCGCGTGCGCGGTGAGCTGGTCCGAGCCGGGCGCGCGGCCGAGGCCGAGGTCGATCCGCCCCGGCGCGATCGCCTCCAGGGTGCGGAACTGCTCGGCGACCTTGAGGCTCGCGTAGTGCGGCAGCATCACGCCGGCCGAGCCGAGGCGCATGCGGCTGGTCGTCGCCGCCAGCGCGCCGAGCAGCACCTCGGGCGCCGCGCCGGCGATCGAGCCGGTATTGTGGTGCTCGCTCACCCAGTAGCGCGCATAGCCGAGATCATCGCACAGCCGGGCGAGGGCGATCGTTTCGCGGATCGATGCCGCCGGGCTGCGTCCCGAGGCGATGGTGGACTGATCGAGGACTGAAAGGCGCATGTTTGCGAGATGGGGAGCCGGGCGGGTGAAGAAAAGGCAAGGCCAAGGCCAGGGCTCTGCCCTGGACCGGGCACCCATCGCACAAGTGCGATGGGACCCGGCGCTGGTCCGGGCCGGACCAGACCGGCATTTCCTAAAGTTTACCCGGGCGGCATTCTTGCCTTTGCAAAGCATCAATCATTCCACCTCACACTCCGCACCCGAAGGTGAGCCGAAAAGCTAAATAAAATGGATTTTAAAGGCGAAGCCTTTAATCGAGTCCAGAGGCAAAGCCTCTGGCCTTACTTGCGTTTGCCTGATCTAAAGACCGCCAACCCCGAACCAGGCCGACAGCAGCACGAACATCAAGCCGCCGAGCACGAAGCCGACCAGGGTGCCGTTGATGCGCACGAATTGCAGGTCCCGGCCGACGCGCAGTTCGAGGCGCTCGACGAGCGTGCGGTCATCCCAGCC
>CAXTSD010000195.1:0-5215 GCA_964246775.1 uncultured Acetobacteraceae bacterium
CCGGCGGGCAGAGCTGGTTCACCAGCTGGACCGCCAACACCGCGCTCAGCCTGCTGTCCGCCGGCGGCACCGTGGTGCCGACGACGGCGCCGCAATCGACCGTGCTCGCCCCGGCGCAGGGCCTCGACAACGAGGCGCCGACCGACCTGCGCTTCGTCTATCCGCCGAGCCTCGACGTGGTCGCCGCCAATGGCAGCGTGCTGTTCGGCGCCGCCCTGCCGCCGTCGATCCAGTCGCCGCAGCCCGATGCGCTGGAACTCGCCCCGGCGGCTCGCGGCCAGCTCCGGATCCTCGCCGCCGGCTCGATCATCGCCAACGCCGCGGCGCAACAGGGCCTGAGCCTCGGGCTTGACATCTCAGGCGCCGATCCGTCGAGCGAGCCGACGCTGTTCAGTCCCGCCTGGACGCTGGCCCAGGGCAACCTCACCGTCACCAACACCGCGACCAATTCGGATGCCGGCCCGACGCCGCTCAACGGCACGCGCGACCAGCTCTTCGCCTTCGGGCCGGACACGCCGACGACCAACCTGCATGCGACCGACCCGGCGCCGGCACTGCTGTATGCCGCGACCGGCGACATCATCGACCTGCAGACCGGCGAGCAGCTCAGCTTCGCGAACGCCGCCAATGCGGGGCCGCGCTACCGCAGCGCCGCGCCGAGCGCCTGGATCATCGCCGCGAAGCCGGTCGAGATACAAGCCGGCAACGACGTCGTCGGCCTCGGCGTCTCCCAGGCGGCAAGCGTCGGGCCGAACCGCACCGGCATCACCCAGCCGGGCGTCGGCTTCCGCTCGACCGAGGACCAGTATGTCGCCGCCGCCGGCAGCCTGGCGCTGAACGACCGCGCCTCGGACGTCTCGCTCGTCGCCGCCGGGCACGACGTCATCTACGCCAATCTCGAGGTCGCCGGCCCAGGCGCGCTGCAGGTGCAGGCCGGCCGCAACGTCTACCAGGGCAGCCAGGGCGTGCTCGAGAGCATCGGCCCGGCGCTCGACATCGGCCCGGCGACGCGCGGCAGCGGCGCCGCCATCACCGTGCTCTCCGGCCTCGGCGCCGCGCTGCCGGACTACGCCGCCTTCGAGCGCGCCTATCTCGACCCCGCCAACGTCGCCGACCCGTCGCTGCCGCTGCAGGACCAGCCCGGCCGCGTCGTGCAGGACTATCTGCCGCAACTCGCGAGCTTCCTTGCCGACAATGGGGTCGCCGCGGGCGGTGCGGGCACAATCGCCGTGGGCGGCCCGAACGTAAACGCAAACGCCGCCGTCGCCGCCTTCGACGGATTGCCGGCCACCCTGCGCGCAAACTTCCTGCTCGGCGCCTATTTCAGCGAGCTGAACGCGAGCGGACTTGCCTATAACGATCCGACCAGCCGGTTCTTCCACAGCTACCTGCAAGGCAATCAGGCGATCGCCACCCTGTTCCCGTCGGCAAGCGCCGCCAACGGCAGCCTGTCCCTGTTCAGCTCGGTGCTGCCGGCGGTCGTGACCTCGGCGACGACCACGACCCCGGCGCGCACCATCGACGGCGGCATACGCACCGACCAGGGCGGTGCCATCACCGTGCTCGACCCCGGCGGCCAGACCGTGATCGGCGTCAACGGCGTGACGCCTGGCGCCAATGCCGGCCTGCTGACCCAGGGCGGCGGCGCGATCGACGTGTTCTCGCAAGGCAGCGTGCTGCTCGGCCAGAGCCGCATCCTGACCACGCTCGGCGGCAACGTGGTGATCTGGTCGGCGGCGGGCGACATCAATGCCGGCCAGGGCGCCAAGACGACGGTGATCGTGCCGCCGGCCTCGATCGTCTACGACCAGTATGCGAACTTGACCCTGTCGCCGACGGCGCCGAGCTCGGGCGCCGGCATCGGCACCCTGGCGCCGGTCGCGGGTGTGCCCGCGGGCGATGTGAACCTGGTGGCGCCGCTCGGCCAGATCGATGCCGGCGAGGCGGGCATACGCGCCTCCGGCAACGCGAACCTCGCCGCGCTCACGGTGGTGAACGCGGCCAACGTGCAGGTCGGCGGCCGCAGCACCGGCATCAGCGTCGTCGTGGCGCCGAATGTCGGCGCCCTCGCCTCGGCCACCGCCGCCTCGGCGGCAAGCCAGTCGGCGCAACTGCCGACCGCAACCAGGCTCACGGCGCAGGCGCTGCCCTCGATCATCACCTTCGAGGTGATCAGCGACGGCGGCGACGATGCGGCGGCCGGCGACGACACGCGCAAGCGACGCCGGCCTTGAAAGCGGTTCTTTTCGAGAAAAACAACCAAAAAGCTTCTGGTTATAAAAAGGAGCCGTCCATCATGGAGCCTGGACCCAGTGCCGCCGCCTAGCGATGCAGTCGCACTGCTGCGCGAAAGCGGCCTGTTCGACGCGTCGCACTATCTCGCCGGCAATCCCGACGTCGCCGCGGCCGGGCTCGATCCGGCGCAGCACTTCCACGGCACGGGCTGGCGAGAGGGCAGGACGCCGAACCCGTATTTCGACACGTCCTGGTACGGCGCCGACCAGGACGAAGTGGACGAAGCGGGCGACCCGGGCGACCCGTTGCTGCACTACCTATGCCACGGCGAGGCCTCGGGCCGGCGTCCCTGCCCGGAGTTCGACCCGGCCTGGTACCGCGCCGCGCAGCGACTGCCGGCCAGCCATAACGCGCTGGCCGACTTCCTGGCCAGGCGGCACGGCGGCATCGTCAGCCCCAATCCCGAGTTCGAGGCCGCCTGGTACAGGGCGACCTACCCGGACGTCGCCGGCTTCGGCGACCCGTTCGAGCACTACCGCGCGCAAGGCCGCAGCGAGGCGCGGCTGCCGCGGCCGCCGGCGGCGATCATCGGCGCGTCCGGATTGTTCGATGCCAGCTACTACCTGCTCTGCGGGCCGGACCTGCGACACGCCGATCTCGACCCGCTGTCGCATTACTGCGCCACCGGCTGGCAGGAGGGCCGCAAGCCGAACCTGTATTTCGATCCCGTCTGGTATGCCGCCGAGGCCGGGGTGCCAACGGCGATGGACCCGCTGCTGCATTATCTGCTGCTCGGCGAGGCCGCCGGCCGCGCACCGAGCCGCTGGTTCGCGCCGTCCTGGTACGCCGAGGCCCATGCCGTCCCACCCGGCCGGTCGCCGCTCGCCCACTTCCTGGCCCATCGCCGCAGCCAGCGCGTCTCGCCCAATCCCGACTTCGACTTGGCCGCCTATCTGGCACGCCACGTCGCGCGCCTCGGCCCCGGCCGCGACCCGTTCGCCGATTTCCTGCGCCACGGCGGCGGTGCCGACCGCTTTGACTTCGGCTTCTGATGAAAGAAAGCGGTTCTTTTTCGAGAAAAAGAACCAAAAAGCTTTTGTTTATGGAGACTATGCCGCCGGGCTGGCAAGCGCCAAACGAGCAAAAGTTTTTTGCTATTTTTTTTAAAAAAGTAGGCCTTTCTTGCTCAAATCCGTACGTCACCATCTAGGCGGGTTGGTCTTGCCAAAGAAGGCTGCGCCCTCGCACGCCCTGGCCCTGGCCCTGCTGCTCGCCGGCTGCGCCGCAGCGGACGCCCCGCCGCCGGCGCCGACGCCACCGCCCGGCAGCGACGCCGCCTACGAACATCCCGCCTCCGGCCTGCTCTTCCCTGCCTCGGTAGGAGCATTCCGGCGCGTCGACATCTTCCGCCAGGACCCGTCCGGCACTTCGCTCAGCGTCGGCTACGCGATGGCGGATCAGGCCGGTCCGGTGACGGCGATCGTGCACGTCTACCCGGCCGAAACCCCGTCCGGCAGCCTCAGCCTGTTCGGCGGTCCCGAGGCGACGACGGCGGAGCGCTCGGCCCCGCAGCTTGCCGCCATGCAGGCCGAAATGCGCCGGCTGCATCCAGGCTTTCACCTCGACGCCGAGAGCGACGCCTTTTTGCTGCAGGCCGGCGTCACCCAGACCGGGCGCGAGGCGGTGATGAGCTATGACGATATCGGCGCCGCGAGCCCCGGACGCGGCCGCGTGATCACCGACGCCTACGCCTTCTGCTGCCGGCGCCGCAACCGCGCCGTGATCTACCGCTTCCAGTATGCCGCCGCCGCCGCCGACCTGGCGCTGCCGATCGCCAACTTCATGCGCGACCTGCAGTGGACCACGATGGCCGACACCGCGCCGGCGTCACGTCCGGCGGCGCCGCCAATGCCGCATTGAAGCGGCGCTGAGATGGGCAGGCCGCACGATGTCATCGATCTGCAGCTTTGGGTAGGTTCCGCAAGGCGTGATCCATCGGTAGATTGCGGAGTGGGCGGTGCCATGTGGAGGCGTCGCCTGACCGCGCGCCCGCCGAGGCTCGGCGTGCGGCACTGAGTGAGTATGAGAGGGCGCGCGTGCTGCCACGTTTCGCTGTGATCGTCGCCTCGAGCCTGCGCGAGTTCGACCGTGCCGGCGTTGATTTTGGCAGGCTGCCGGCGTGAAGCTGCTCGTCGTCAATTTTTTCCCGGCGTTCCAGCCGGCCGGCAGCGGCGGCGAGCTGCGGCTTGCCAACCTGTATCGCGCGCTGTCCGCCGGGCACGAGGTGACGCTGCTCACCTCGACCGATTTCGGCGCCAGGCGCGAGCAGATCAGGCACACCGCCGGGTTCAGCGAGTGGCGCTTCCCCAAGGACGAGCTGTGGCGAGCCGCCTATGCGACGCTGCAGTCGGCCGGGCTGTCGGGCGACCTGTCCGGCCTCGCCTTTGCGCTCGCCGTCGCCGACCCTGACTGCGCGCTCCGGCGCGCCGCGCACGAGCTGGCGCCGCGGATGGACCGGGTGGTGCACGAGTTCCCGTTCTCGGAGCCGATCTTCGCCGCTCCGCCGGGCTCGCAAGCCTGCGGCGGCGTGCGCGAGATCTACAACTCGCATAATTTCGAGACCAGCCTGCTGGCCTCGGTCGTCAGCGGCCCGGGCTTCGAGACGGCGCTGCTCAAGCTGATGCGCCTCGAGGGCAACCTGGCGCGTCGCGCCGAGCTGGTGTTCGCCACCTCCGAGACCGATGCGGAGAAATTCCGCCTGTTCTACGGCGTGGAGCGGCATCGTCTGGCGCTGTGCCCGAACGGCTTTGACGCCGAGGAGCTGGCGCCGGTGGTCGCCGCGCGCGCCAGACCGAAGACCGCGGCGGCGTCGCGGCCGCGCCTGCTGTTCACCGGCTCCGCCCACGCGCCCAACGTCGAGGCGGCGGGCTTCCTGGTCGGCCTCGCGGCAGCCTTGCCTGAGTGCGACGTGCTGCTCGCC
>CAXTSD010000196.1:0-218 GCA_964246775.1 uncultured Acetobacteraceae bacterium
CAGCAGCACGCCATCCTCGGTGCGGCAGCCGGTGCCCGCGCCCTGGCGCGAGACGATCCGGTACTCGGTGCAGGCATAGCCGGCAACCGTCGCGTGGCCGATCCGGGTGAAGCGCGGGTGGGCGTCCTCGAGCAGACGCGCGACGTCGAGCCGGCGGCCGGGCAGCTCGGTCCACAGCCTGGCTGGCGGATACAGCATCAGCGCGGTGCCGGCCGCCC
>CAXTSD010000196.1:228-5202 GCA_964246775.1 uncultured Acetobacteraceae bacterium
GTCGAGCAGCACCGGGCCGGGCGCGGCGTCGCTGTCGATGCGTACGTGTGCGGCGCCGGCGAGTGCCGCGACGCGGGCTCGGCTTTCGGCGCGGCCTTGCGGCGCCACCGCGTAGTCGACCGTGACGTCGCGTTGCGGCACGTAGGCCGGACTTGAGTCGGCCAGGGCTGGAGTGAGGGCCGGGGTCAGGGCCGTGCCGCCGACGAGAGTGACGGCCCATCCGGCGAGCAGGCGGAGGCGATAGGAGATGCGCATGGTCGGCAGCCTAGCAGGTTCCATCTGAACGTGCCGCCTGTCGGGTCGCGAGGAGGTGACGCGCGGATGAAGGAACGTCAAGCATCGGGCGCCGCGTCACCCCGACGCGGACAGGGCGCGGATTTCGGCGGCGAGCAGCGACGGCTCCGGCGCCGGCTGCCAGACCGCCTCGGCCGCGAGCGCTTCGGCGAGGCGCTGCTTGTAGACGGCGCGCGGCAACTCCGTGGCGCCGAACTGCGCCAGGTGGCTGGTCACGAACTGCGTGTCGAGCAGCCGGAAGCCGCCGAGCCTGAGCCGCGCCACTAGCTGCACGAGCGCCACCTTGGAGGCGTCGCGCTCGATGCTGAACATGCTCTCGCCGTAGAACGCGGCACCGAGGCCGATGCCGTACAGGCCGCCGACCAGCCTGCCCCCGCGACGCGTCTCGACGCTGTGGGCGTGGCCTTCGGCGAACAGCGCCAGGAACAGCCGCTCGATGTCGGCATTGATCCAGGTGTCCTCGCGTCCCGGCGCCGCGGCCGCGCAGCCGGCCAGCACGCCGGCGAAATCCTCGTCGACGGTCACCGTATACGGCCCGGCCAGCACGGTGCGACGCAGCCGGCGCGGCAGGTGGAAGCCGTCGAGCGGCAGCACGCCGCGCCGCTCCGGATCAAGCCAGTAAAGGCGGTCGCCGTCGCGCGTCTCGGCCATCGGGAACAGCCCGGTGCGGTAGGCGCGCAGCATCAGTTCCGGGGTGACATCGAGGGCGCGGCGGGACATCGCCGCAGCATGGCCGAATTGCAGACCCCGCCGCCAGTGCGATAACAGCCGACGCAGCCCCGGGCGGGAGGCGAACAGGCGGGCGATCAGCGCCATCGCCGCCCCGCGCCGTCTCGGGCGTCGCCGTCAGCCTCGACCTCGCGCAATCCGGCGTCCATAGCTGTCTCCGGCAGCGATGCTCTTTGCGCAGAAGCCAAGCACCTGCCGACGCTGTCGGGCAACGCCGGGCAACGCTGCGGCCGAAGCTGGCGGCGGCGTGCGGCGCCGCGGCTTGAAGCACGATATGGAGAGCGGCTTCCATGCGCGACGACGGGGACCAAGACAGCGATGCGCGCGGACGCGCGTTGCCGGTTGCGGCGTTTGTCATCGTCGTCGTGCTGCTGGTCGGCGGCTTCCTGCTGTTTCCGGTGCTGCAGCGCTACATCGGCTTTCAGGACTGCGTCGCCAGCGGCAGGACCGATTGCGCGCCGACCGGCTTTACTCCGCGCTAGGCACGGGATGCTGGCACTAGGACTGATCGGAGGACGTGGCCGCGTCGGCCAGGGCGAGCAGCCGGCTGGCGAGGCCGGCCGCCCGTTGCGCCCCGAGCTCGGCGCGCGCCAGCAGACGCGCCTCGCGCTCCGGATCACGCGCCCCGGCCTCTGCGCGCAGGCGCAGCTGGTCGAGCGCTGCTAGGATGACCGTCATCAGGTTGTTGAGCTCGTGCCCGATGGCGGCGGAGGTCGCGGCCACGGCAGCGCCAGAGTTCGCGGCGACGGCGTCGCCGGGTGCGGGTTGCGGCACGTCGACTGGGTCCGGCATGCCGACAGTCAAGGCCCGCCGACGCCGCCCGGCAAGCCCGAAATCGACGGCTTCGCCTACGCCGGCAGGGTTCTTGCGTGCCCGCCCGCCTGTCCCGCTCGCGGAGCCGTCATGAAGCTGTTCGTCTGCCAGAGTTGCCAGGCCCTGCTGTTCTTCGAAAACGAGAGCTGCGAGACCTGCGGCCACCGGCTCGGCTACCTGCCGCTCGAGGCGACCCTGTCCGCCGTCGAGCCGGCCGGCGACGGAAGCGACGCGCTCGTCGCCCTCGCCCGCCCCGGCCGCCGCTTCCGGCCGTGCGCCAACGCGGCGCATCATGCCTGCAACTGGTTGATCTCCGACGCGACGCCGAGCCGCTGGTGCATCGCCTGCCGGCACAATCGCACCATTCCAGACATCGCCGACCCGACCCTGCTGCTGCTCTGGCAGCGCCTCGAGGCAGCCAAGCACCGGCTGTTCTACTCTCTGCTGCGCCTCGGCCTGCCGCTCGCCACCCGCGCCCGGCGCCCCGACGGGCTCGCCTACGACTTCCTCGACGAGACGGAGCAGCAGCGCACGAGCGGCGCCCGCGTGATGACCGGCCACGACGAAGGGCTGATCACGCTGCGTGTGCGCGAGGCCGACGATGCCGAGCGCGAGCGCATGCGCCACCAGATGGGCGAGCCATACCGCACCCTGCTCGGGCATTTCCGCCACGAGGTCGGCCACTATTTCTGGGACCGGCTGGTGCGCGACGGCGGCAGGCTCGAGGCCTGCCGCGAGGTGTTCGGCGACGACAGGCAGGACTACCAGGCGGCGCTGAAGCGCCACTACGCCGAAGCCCCGTCCGGCGACTGGCGCCAGCACAGCATCAGCGACTACGCGGCGACGCATCCTTGGGAGGACTTCGCCGAAACCTGGGCGCACTACCTGCACATCGTCGACACGCTCGAGACCGCCGCCAGCCTCGGCCTCAGCCTGCAACCGGTCGATGCCGAGGGACGTTCCGCCGCGGGCCTTGCCGCGACGCTCGACTTCGACCCCTACGAGGCGCCGGACATCGAAACCATCATCCGCGCCTGGATGCCGCTCACGGTCGCGATGAACAACCTGAACCGCAGCATGGGCCAGCCCGACCTGTATCCGTTCGTGCTGTCGGCGCCGGTGATCCGCAAGCTCGGTTTCATCCACACGCTGCTGCGCGAGAGCCGGGCCGCGGGGTTAGCCGGGGAGCGGGGGTAAGTAAGTAAGTAAGTAAGTAAGTAAGTAAGTAAGTAAGTAAGGCCAGAGGCTTTGCCTCTGGACTCCATTAAAGGCGGAGCCTTTAAAATCCTTATTTTAAACAAATGGATTTCAAAGGCTCCGCCTTTGATCGGGTCAAGGGCAGACAGCCCTTGCCTTGCCTTGCCTTGCCTTGCCTTGCCTTGCCTATTCTTCGGCCGACAAATCCACACTGACCTTCATGCCGTGCCGGCCGCCGCCCAGGATCACGCCTTGCACCGGGCTGATATCGCCATAGTCGCGGCCGCGGGCGACGATCACGTGCTCGTCGCTCACCACCAGGTCGTTGGTCGGGTCGAGCCCGATCCAGCCATGCTCTGGGCCGAGCCAGGCCTCGACCCAGGCATGCGACTGGTCCGAGCCGGGGCGCTTCTCGGCGCCCGGCGATGGGCGGGTGCGTATGTAGCCGGAGACGTAGCGCGCCGGCAGGCCATGCGAACGCAGCGCCGCCAGCATCAGATGGTTGAAGTCCTGGCACACGCCTTCGCGCCGGTCGAGCACGGCGTCGACCCGGGTGTCGATCGAGGTGACGCCGCCGCGGAAGCGGAATTCGCGGCGTATGCGCCCGGTCAGCTCGAGCAGCGCGGGCAGGATCGGCCGGCCTCGCGTCAGCGAGGCGTCGGCGTAGTGCCCGGCGGCCGGCGCCTCGCCGACCATCGGGCTATCGTGGATGAACTCGTTGACATTGTATGTCGATCCGCCGCTGCAAGCGGCCTCGCGCACCCGCTCCCATGGCCAGGTCGCCGCTTCGGGCGGGCCGGCAAAGCCGACCTCGACGCGCGCCTCGGAGACGATCCGCAAGCGCGGATGCGGCTGGTCGAGGAACAGCCAGGTGACGTGGTTGCCGAAATGGTCGGTGCCCTCGCTCCGCCGCTGCGGCTCGGGTTCGACGCTGAGCGAGGCGGCGAGCACGCGCTGGCCGGGTAGCGAGCGCGGCCGCAGGTGTAGCATGTGGCTGCCGAGGCTTACCGGGCGGCTGTAGTCGTAGGTGGTGGCGTGCCGGACCCGGTAGATCACGTCACGCGGCTCCGCGCAGGCGATGCGTGCCTGACGGCTCGGCGCCGACGGCGTGCACGCTCGGCAGCAAGGTGAAATACCGGTTGTTGATGCGCTCCGACAGGCTGGCGACGGCGGCGGCGAGGCGGCGCAGCCGGTCCGGCAACACGGCCGCCGCCTCCGTCTGGTCGGCGGCGTCCAGCACCTCGCGTACGATCGCCGTCGCCTCGCCGAGCAGCGCCGCGGGTATCGCGGCGAGCGGCGCGCCCGCCGGCGCGTGAGCCTGAGCCGGCGCCTGGGTTTGGGGCTGCGCCGGGGTTGAGGCGGGCTCGCCGGCGATCTCGTGCAGCAGCGTGTTGGCGGCGACGAGCTGGAAGGCGAGCGCGCGCGGGTTGGTGGCGTCGGCGAGCACCAGGTCCAGCACCGGCGCCGGCTGCAGGGTGGTGAGATAGCGAGCGCGGTAGGTGATCACGCTGTCGCTGAGTTCGAGGATGAGGCGCAGCCCGGTCTCGATCGGCGCCAGCCGGCTCGCTCCCTCGCGCGGCGACAAGGCGGCGGCGACCTCGCCGGCGATGGTCTCGGCGCGCTCCAGACGGCGGCCGAGATCAAGGAACAGCCGGCCGCCGCCGAGCACCATGTTCTCCGCCGCGAGACCGGCGATCATTGCCGCGACGTCGAGCACGCCGCGCGTCGCCTGCAGCATATGGTCGAGCCTTGGCCCCTCGCCGGCCTCGGCAATGCGGCAGAACTCGGCGTCGACCTCGCGCAGCAGCTGCGCCGAGGAGGCGTACATCGTGCCGGTGAGCTGGTCGCGCAGCAGCTCGATCAGGCGGGAGACGCGGCCGAGCTGGCGACGCAGCGGGCCGTCCGGGCCGCCGGCGTCGAGCAGCACCCGCAGCAGCGCGA
>CAXTSD010000197.1:0-5183 GCA_964246775.1 uncultured Acetobacteraceae bacterium
CCGCCGTCGCCGCCCCGACCCGGCGCGCTGCCGCGGGCGGCGCGCGTCTGCGCCTCAATCCGCTCTACCGCCGTGACGGCGATGCGGCGCACATCGTCTGGCCAAGCCCGCGCTACGAACAGGAATACGCCGCCCTCGCCACCTATCCCGGGCGCTGGTCCGGCCCCGACGAGCTGATCGACGACGGCAGCGAGGCGACCGGCTCGCTGATCAGGCGCGGTATCTATGTCGACCTGCCCGCGCGATGGTAGGGGCTGCCGAGCCATCGCTCAGCCGAGAGGTCGGCTGGGGCATCGCCGGCTGCGGCTGGGTCGCCCGCGACTATGCGGCGCCGGCGATCCTCGCCAGCGGCAACGGCCGCCTGCTCGCCTTGCATGACCCCGACGCGACCGCGCTCGCCAGCATCGCGGCGATGGACGACGGCATCGTCCGCTCGACCGACTACGATCGCTTTCTGCGCGCGCCCGGCCTGCAGGCGGTGTACGTCGCGGCCCCGAACCACGCGCATCGCCGCCTGGTCGAGGCCGCCGCCGCCGCCGGCCACGCCGTGCTGTGCGAAAAGCCGATGGCGACGGAGGCCGCCGACGCCCAAGCCATGGTCGAGGCCTGCGCCCGGCACGGGGTGTTCTACGCCACCGCCTTCGACCAGCGCTTCCACGCCGCCCACCAGCGCGCCGCCGCGATGATCGCCGCCGGCGCGATCGGCCGTGTCGCCGCGTTGCGCATCGCCTATGCCTGCTGGGTCGGTTCGGGCTGGTCGGCCGACAATTGGCGCATCGATCGCGCCCGCGCCGGCGGCGGCGCCTTCTTCGACCTGGCGCCGCACGGGCTCGATCTCGCCGCGATGCTGCTCGGCGAGCCGGTCGCAACCGCCCAGGCGATCGGCCAGTTCCGCATCCAGGAGTACGCCCGCCCGCCGGACGGCGTCGATGACGGGGCGATGGTCGTCGGCCGCACCCGCTCCGGGGTGCTGCTGCAGTTGCATGTGGCCTATAACTGTCCCGAGTTCCTGCCGCGCCGCCGCCTCGAGATACTCGGAGAGCTCGGCCAGCTCACGCTTGCGGATACCATGGGCCAGACGCCCGGCGGCACGCTGCTGCTGCACACCGCCGCCGGACCGCAGATCATCCCGGTTGTCGACAGCGAGCGCTCGCCTTTCGCACGTCAGATCGAGGCGTTCGCCGACCATCTGCTGGGCCGGCGGCCGTTCGGCTTCACGCCGCAGCAGGACCTGCGCACCATGGATCTGCTGGCGCGGCTGCGTGATGCCGTCGCGTCGAGCCGCTCGGAGGCCTGACATGCCGCTCTCTCCCTATGCCTGCAGCAATTGCGGCCATTGGCAGATGCATTTCGCGGTGCCGCCGCACTGCCCGATCTGCTCGGACGTCCGCAACGACCTGCCGGAGGAGGGCTGGGATTTTCGCACGCCCGAGGACCTCGCCGGCATCCTGACCCACCACCACCGCGAGGTGATGCCCGGCCTGTGGGAGTTCTGGACCACGCCGCGGTTCGGTCTCGACAGTCATGGCTGGCTGCTGAGCGACCCTGCCGGCAACGTCGCCTTCGAGGCGGCGCCGTTCTACGACGAGGCCAGCCTGGACGCGATCGCGGGCCTTGGCGGCGTCAAGGTCCTGGCCGCCTCGCATCCGCATGGCTACGGCGCGCTGTGGCAGCTGCAGCGCCGCTTCGCCCCGCCATTGCTGATCCAGAAGGAGGACCTGCAGTGGACCAAGGCGTTCCGCGTCACCGATCCGTGGGACGAGCGCCACGAGATCCGTCCCGGCCTCACCCTCCATCACACCGGCGGCCACTATGAGGGCCACGCGCTGCTGCACGACGCCGCGCGGCGCGCCGTCTTCGTCGGCGACGCCCTCAAGCTCGATTTCGGCGCCGATGGCGGCCTCGCCGCGCTGTCCTGCCACAAGGCGTTCCACAAGCAGATCCCGCTGTCTCCCGACGAGGCGCGGCGCTACCGGCGCGTCTTCGAGGGGCTCGACTTCGACACCGTGTTCACCCCGTTCGATCACGCGACCGGCGTGCCGAAAGCCGCCGTGCTGGAACTGTTCGACCGCATGATCGACGGCCCGGCCAATACGCGCCCGGTCGCCCTGCCGCTCCTCGTCAGCGAACCGGCGCCGCCTGGCCCCGACCGATGAGCAGTCCGACGAGCCTGCGCTATGCCTACAACACCAATGGTTGCGCCCATCACCGCCTCGAGGACGCTTTCGCCCTGATTGCCGATAGCGGCTATGACGGCGTCGCCCTCACCCTCGACGTCCACCACCTCGATCCGTATGCGGCCGATCATGCCGAGCAGCGCCGCCGCGCTTGCGCCTCGCTGAGGGCGAAGCATCTCGGCGTGGTGATCGAGACCGGTGCCCGCTTCCTGCTCGATCCGGCGCACAAGCACGAGCCGACCCTGCTCTCGGCGACGCCGGAAGGCCGCGCCCGGCGCGTTGATTTTCTCTGCCGCGCCCTCGAGGTCGCCGCCGAGACCGAGGCCGAGACCGTGTCGTTCTGGGCCGGCGTCCCGGCCCCCGGCCTCGACCGCGCGCTGGCGCGTGACCGGCTGCACGCCGGCGTCGGGCAGGTAGTCCGGCGCGCCGAGCAGCTTGGCGTGGCGGCGTCCTTCGAGCCCGAGCCGGGCATGCTGATCGAGACCGTCGCCGATTTCGCCCCGCTCGCCGCCGAGTTTCCCGCCCTGCGCCTCGCTCTGGACACCGGCCATTGCCTGGTCACCGGGGATATCGCGCCCGATGCCGCAGTCATCGGGCAGGCCGGGCGCCTCGGCACCGTGTCGATCGAGGACATGCGGCGCGGCGAGCACATCCACCTGCCGTTCGGCGAGGGCGACATGAACGTCCCGGCGGTCATCACCGCCTTGCGGACCATCGGCTTTGATCGCCTGGTCTGCGTCGAGCTGTCGCGCGACAGCCATCGCGCCGACCGCATGATCCCGCAGGCGCGCGACGCGCTGCGCCGGGTCGAGGCGGCGCTGGCATGAGGATCTGCTTCGTCAGCCGACGCTTTTTCCCGGCGATCTCCGGCATGAGCGTCTACGCGCTGAACCTGCTGCACGCCCTCGCCCGCGCCGGCCACGACGTCACCATGATCAGCCAGTATCGCGACGACGCGTTCGGCAAGCGCGTCTATGGCGGCGGCCCGCCGCCTGCCGTCCAGGGCGTCCGCGTGATCGGCCTCGAGCAGCGCGGCGAGGCGGCGAACGGCGATTTCGAGCGCGATGTCGCCGAGCTTGTCGAGACTATCGCCACCGAGCACGGGCGGGCGCCGTTCGACATCCTGCACGCCCAGTATGGCTACCCGACCGGCTGGGCGGTGCTGCTCGCCGCGCGCGCGCTCGGCGTGCCGAACCTCGTCTCCATCCAGGGCGGCGACGGCCACTGGGTCGGCTCCTGCTGCGAGACGCACCGTCTCGCCATGACCCGCGTGCTCGATCATGCCGGCGCGGTGCTGATCGGCTGCCGCTCCTTCGCCGAGGAGGTGAGCGACCGCCTCGGCACGGCGGCCTCGCGCTTCACCATCGTGCCTGGCGCCGTCGACACCACCCGCTTCAGGCCGGACTCGACGCCGCACGACCCGGGACTGCCGCCGACGCTGCTCTATCACGGCCGCGTCGACCGTCGGAAAGGCGTGCTCGACATGATCGCAGCGCTCGCCGAACTGCGCGACGAGGGCGTCGCCTTCCGCCTCACCCTGTCCGGCATCGGTCCCGACCTCGACGAGGCGCGGCGCCGCCTCGAGGTGACCGGCCTCGCCCGGCTCACCACGTTTCGCGGCTATGTCGATTACGACCACGCGCCAGAGACCTATCGTGGCGCCGACATCTTCGTCTCGCCGACCTACGCCGAGGGCTTCTCGAACACCATACTCGAGGCGATGGCCTGCGGCGTGCCCGCGATTTCCTGCCGCGCCGTCGGCGTCGTCGACTGCCTGCGCGACGGCGAGAACGGCCTGCTCACCGATCCCGGCGACGTCCCGGCCCTCGTCGCCGGCCTGCGCCGGCTGATCAGCGAGCCGGCGCTGCGCCGCCGATTGGCCGATGCGGCGCTCGATGAGTGCCGCCGCGCCTATTCGTGGCCGGTCGTCGCCGGTCAGATCATGGATGTCTACGGTCAACTCGCCGGCACGGCGCCGGACGGCGAGTTCGACCCGGCCCTGCCGCGCGACCCCTGCCGGTTCCGCGCCGAGCCGCACCTGTTGTGAGCGGACGGTCCGTCGCCCGCACGGCGCTGCTGCTGTCGCCGCATCTCGACGACGTCGCGTTTTCCTGCGGCGGCCTCGCCGCGGGGCTCGCGCAGTCAGGCTGGCGCGTCGTCATCGCCACCGCCTTCACCCGCTCCGTGCACCCCGCTACCGGCTTCGCGCTCGCCTGCCAGCGCGACAAGCAGCTGCCGGACGATGTCGACTACCTGGCGCTGCGCCGCGACGAGGACCGCGCCGCCTGCGCCGCCCTCGGTGCCGAGCAGCGCCTGCTTGATCTTCCGGAGGCGCCCAACCGCGGCTACGCATCGGCCGCCGCACTGTTCGCCCCGCCGCAGGCCGAGGACGACATCGTGCCCGAACTCGCTCGCCGGCTCGCGCCGCTGATGCTCGAAACCGCTCCGGCTCTGCTCCTGGCGCCGCAAGGCTGCGGCAACCATGTCGACCACCTGCGGCTGATCGAGGCGGTGCTTGCCCTGCGATCGAGCGGCGTGCCGGATGCCGCCCGGCTCGGCTTCTATCGCGACACGCCTTACGTCATACGCGATCGGCAAGCGCCGCCCGATCATCGCGTCGCGTCGGTCGCGCACCAGGACGTGGCGCTGCCGATGGGCGAGCCGGCCCTGTCCGCCAAGCTGCAGGCGGTGACGGCTTACGCCTCGCAACTCGGCTTCCAGTTCGGCGGCGCCGCCGAGGCGCGCGCGTCGATCACCTCGCTCGCGCAACGCGAAGCGGCCGGTCCGGGCCAGGCCGAGCGCTTCCTCACCGCCGACGCCGACGCCTTGACGGCGCTGATCGGTTCATCCCTGTCTTATGTAAAAGCGGCTGATTCACGTTTCAGGTTGACCCAACCTGAAACGATCAGGCGCTAGAGCGCTTTCAGGCTGACCGTATCCGGTCAGCGCGCTCTAGAGCGGTTTCCCTAAGGGTAGAATCGGGAATGGTGTTTGAGCGACGCGAGG
>CAXTSD010000198.1:0-5165 GCA_964246775.1 uncultured Acetobacteraceae bacterium
GCGACGGTGCCGGCGGAGGTCGCGCCGCTCGCGGCGGTCAGGCGCGCGCTGCGCGACCTGCTCTCCGCCCGGCTCGAGGCGTTCCTCGCCGGCCAGGAGCGGCTCGCCTTGCCGCGCGCCGCAGCACCCGAGGTCAGCATCATCCTGGTGCTGCATAACCAGGCCGACCTCACCTTCGCCTGCCTCGGCTCGATCGTCGAGACGCTGGCCGGCGCCTCGTTCGGTGTCGAGGTGCTGATCGCCGACAACGCCTCGCGCGACCGCACGGCGGCGCTGCTCGACCGCGTCGACGGCGCGACGGTGATCCCGACCGGCGCCAACCTGCACTTCCTCAAGGCGGTGAACCTCGCCGCCGGCGCGGTCCGCGGCCGCGCCCTGCTGCTGCTCAACAACGACGCGCAGCTGCTGCCGGGCGCGCTCGCCGCGGCACTCGCGACACTCGACCGCGAGCCCACGATCGGCGCCGTCGGCGGCCGCATCATCCTGCCCGACGGCACGCTGCAGGAGGCCGGCTCGATCATCTGGCGCGACGGCTCCTGCACCGGCTACGCGCGCGGGCAGCCGCCAGGCACGCCCGACGTGATGTTCGAGCGCGACGTCGACTACTGCTCCGGCGCCTTCCTGCTTACGCCCACGGCGCTGTTTCGCGAGATGGGCGGCTTCGACGAGCGCTTCGCACCCGCCTATTATGAGGAGACCGACTACTGCGTGCGGCTGTGGCGGAGCGGCCGGCGCGTCGTCTACGACCCGGACGCGGCGATCGTGCATTACGAGTTCGGCAGCGCCGAGGCGAGTGCGACCGCGCTCGCCCAGCAGGCGACCAATCACGCGATCTTCGCCGCCCGACACCGCGACTGGCTCGACCGGCAGTTCCCGGCAAGCCCGCTCAACGTGCTGCCGGCGAGGACGGCGCGCCGGGACCGGCCACGCATACTGGTGATCGAGGACCGGGTGCCGAAGGTCGAGCTCGGCACCGGCTATCCGCGCGCCAACCGGCTGCTGCACGAGCTCGTCGATGCCGGCGCCGACGTCGCGCTGTTTCCGATGTTCCGCCACAAGGAGGACTGGCACGGCGTGCGCCGGGCGCTCGACAAGCGCATCGAGGTGCTGATCAGCGCCGAGGCCGCCGAACTGCGCGACTACCTCGTCGCCCGGCCAAGGCATTTCGACGCGGTTATGGTGTGCCGGCCGCCGAACATGGAGAAGCTGCTGGCCGCGATCGGCCCCGAGCGCCACCTGCTCGGCGGCGCCGCCGTGCTCTACGACGCCGAGGCGCTGTTCGCGACGCGCACCCTGCTGCGGCGCGAGGCCGACGGCCAGCCGGCCGGCGAGGACGAGCGCCACCGGCTGATCGCGACCGAGGTGACGCTGACCCGGATCGCCGACGCGGTGATCTCGGTCACGCCCGCCGAGCAGGCGCTGCTCGAGGATTACGGCGTCCGCCACGTCCACCTGCTCGGCCACGCGCTCGACGACGCGCCGCTTGCGACCGGCTTTGCCGAACGCGACCAGGTGGTGTTTCTCGGCGCGATCCAGGAGGAAAACGCGCCGAACGCCGACGCGGTGCGCTGGTTCGCCGGCGAGATACTGCCGCGGCTGCGCCGGGCGCTCGAGCGGCCGGGCTTCCGGCTGACCGTCATCGGGCGCAACCAGGCGGCCAGCATCGCCGCCATGGACGGCGAGGCGCTCGACCTCGTCGGCATGGTCGAGGCGCTGGCGCCGGCGCTGGCGGCAGCGCGCGTGCTGGTGGTACCGACGCGCTTTGCCGCCGGCATTCCGCACAAGGCGCACCAGGCGGCGATGCTCGGCATACCGATGGTGGTGACCGGGCTGATCGCGACCCAGCTCGGCTGGCGCGACGGCGAGGAGCTGCTGGTCGCCGACGATCCCGCCGGGTTCGCCGCCGCCTGCGCCCGCCTCTACACCGACGGCGCGCTGTGGCGGCGGCTGCGCGCGTCAGCCCTCGCCCGGGTGCGCCAGGACTGCGCGCCGGCGGCGTTCAGCGCCAAGCTGCGCGAGATCGTCGCCGGCCTCGCCCTGATGCACCGCCAGCCCGAGCCGGCGGGCGAGCCGGCGCCGGCATTGCCCCCTTTGAAGACAACGCCCGACGAGCCGCCGACCAGCCGCCCGGCCTCCTCCGACTGGAGCGCCGCCGTGCCGTTCGGCTACCTGCCGGGCAAGACGAGCCCGCGCGTCGCGGTGATCTGCCACCTGTTCCACGTCGCGGTCGCGGACGAGCTGCTCGGCTGCCTTGCTCGCCTGCCGGCGCCGGCCAATCTGTTCCTCTCGACCGACACGGCGGACAAGCAGGCGGCGCTGCAGGCGCGGTTCGCCGGCTGGGCCGGCGGCGAGGTCGCCGTGCGGGTCACCCCCAATCGCGGCCGCGACATCGCGCCGAAGCTGGTCGGCCTGTCCGGCGTCTACGACAGTCACGACCTGGTGCTGCACCTGCACTCCAAGCGGTCGGACCACGCCGGCTTTCTTGCGCCCTGGCGCTCCTATTTGTTCGAGACGCTGCTCGGCTCGCCGCAGATCGTGCGCAGCATCTTCGGCGCCTTCGCCGAGTTGCCCGATCTCGGCATGGTGGCGCCGCAGCATTACGAGGCGGTGCGCCGCTGGCTCGGCTGGAACGGCAATTTCGAGTCGGCGCGCTCGCTCGCCTCGCGCATGGGCATCACGCTGTCGCCGCGGCGCGCGCTCGACTTTCCGTCCGGCTCGATGTTCTGGGCGCGTCCGGCGGCGCTGCGGCCGCTGCTCGACCTCGAGCTGACGTTCGACGATTTTCCCGAGGAGCTCGGCCAGCTCGACCACACGCCGGCGCATGCGATCGAGCGGCTGTATTTCCACATCTGCGAGCGCAGCGGCCATAGCTGGATGAAGGTCGCCGACCCGGCGCTCTGCCTCGACACCTCGACGATCGCCGAGATCGCGACGCCCGACGCGCTCAGCCGTTTCGTCGCCGGGCACGGCGTGATGCTGAGCGGGCCGGCGACGCTCGCGGTGCTGGACGAGCCGGCGCCGATGATGACGCGCGTCCCGCCGGGTCTTGCCAGCCGCCTCGCCTCGCGTGGGTTCTGAGCCTTGCTCGGCCTGAACCGGCGTCGCCGGACCGGCTCGACGCCCCGGGTCTCCGTGGTCGTGCCGCTCTATAACCACCAGGACTACGTCGCCGACGCGATCGGCAGCATCCTGGCGCAGGGCCGGCACTTGCGCGAGGTCGTCGTGCTCGATGACGGCTCGACCGATGGTTCGGCCGCCGTCATGGCCCGGCTCGCCGGACAGGACCCGCGCATCCGCGTCGAGCGCCAGCGCAACCGCGGCGCCCACGCCACCATCAACACCGCACTCGCGCTGTGCGGCGGCGAGCTGCTGGCGATCCTCAACTCGGACGACGTCTGGCTGCCGGGCCGGCTCGACAGCCTCGTCGCCGCACTCGACGCCGATCCCGCAGCCGGCATCGCCGCCTCAGGGCTGCGGTTCATCGACGCCGCCGGTGGCGTGATCGGCAATGACTGGTACGAGGCGGCGCTGCAATTCCATCGCGAGGGTGCCGCGCTTGGCGTCGCGCTGCTCAACGGCAACTTCCTGATGACGACCAGCAACCTGCTGATCCGGCGCGAGACCTTTGAGTCGGTCGGCCCGTTCGCGGCGCTGCGCTACGTGCACGACCTCGACTGGCTGTTGCGCGCGCTGGCGCGGGGCGAGCGCATCGTCCGCGTCGAGACGGCGCTGATGCGCTACCGCGTCCACGCCGGCAACACCATCGCCGAGGACCACGCCGGCGTGCGCGCCGAATGGGCGATCGCCGCCGGCGCCTACCTCACCGCGCTGTGGGACCGGCCGGGCGCGCCGCCGATCGACTGGGACCACGCCGCGGCGGTGCAGTCGGTGCTGCGCCGGCACGAGCTGGATCGCGCGGTCACCGCCTGCATGGCCTATCTGCGCCGCGAAGCCGGGGCCGCGAGCCTCGCGTCCAGCGCCCTGCTCGCCGACGCGGCGTTCCTGGCGCGTGTCAAAGGCTGGGTGTGATGCGCATCCTGATCCTCAGCAACCTGTATCCGCCAAACGTCGTCGGCGGCTACGAGCGGCTGTGCTTCGCCGTGACCGCCGGGCTCGCCGCTCGCGGCCACGAATTGGTGGTGCTGACCTCGCGCTACGGCGGCGCGGTCGCCGAGTATCCCGGCCAGACGGTGCTGCGCCAGCTCGACCTGCTGACCGGGCCGGACATCTACACGCCGTTCCCCGGCACCGCCGAGGACCGCGCCGGGATCAACCGCGGCAACCTCGCAACACTCGCCCGGGTGCTGGACGAGCGGCGCCCGGACGTGGTGTTCGCCTGGAACCTGTTCTTCCTCGATGCGAGCCTGCTGCCGGCGCTCGAGGCGAGTGGCCGGCGCAGCGTTGTGATGCTGACCGACAACTGGCTGCTGGTGATGCGCAACCCGGTGTTCGTGCACGAGTATTTCCGCGACGTGGTGCACGGAACCGGGACCCTCGCCATACCGCCGCCGCCCTCGCTGTGGCAGCGCGCCCGCGCCTCGCTGCGCCGGATGCGGGCGCCGACGGAGCAAGGATCGGGGCCGGGCCTCGAGGCGATCTTCGGCAGCGCCTTCATGCGCGACCTCTACGCCGCCGGCGGCAGCCGCTTCGCCAGGCATCGGGTGATCCACAACGGCGTCGACCAGGGCAATGTCGAGGCGGCGCCGCGCGTCGAGCGCACGCGCCTCGTCGAAGCCGGCACGCTGCGCCTGCTGTTCGCCGGCCGGCTGGTCGACTTGAAGGGCGCCCACACCGCCGTCGCCGCGCTGGCGCTGCTCGACCCCGCCTCGCTCGGCCTGTCGCGGGTCCGACTGACGCTGCTCGGCGACGCGCAGGACGCCGCCTACATGGCGCAACTGCGGACGGTGATCGCCGCGAGCGGGCGGCAGGCCGACATCGCGCTCGAGCCGAGCGTGCCCGAGGACGCGCTGCCGGCGCTGTTCAACCGGCACGATCTTTATCTGTTCCCGTCGCTCTACGAGCCGTTCTCGCTGACCCTGATCCACGCGCTCGCACTCGGCATACCGACGATCGCCTCGGCCGCCGGCGGCAATGTCGAGATCATCGAGGACGGGCGCAGTGGGCTGCTGTTCGCCAAGGGCGACGCGTCGGCCCTCGCCGCCGCG
>CAXTSD010000199.1:0-5139 GCA_964246775.1 uncultured Acetobacteraceae bacterium
TAGACGACATGGCCGACATCGTCCTGAACTCGGAAAAGCCTGTTACCACAGAGTTGCACAGCCTGTTTGCAGCAGCCGCTGACAAAATGAACATAAAGCCTGGAACTGGCCTAAGTGGCGTCGACGACATCCTTAAGCCAGGGCAAGCGACACAATAAGCCAAATCGGCTGTTAAACCCATCGGAAAAGCGGGTCGGATTGAAGGTGGAACGCTGTCGTGTCAGCGTTCCCTCCACCTTGCCTGCTGTTCACGGTTCGTCTGCTTATGCGTATTTAAACGCCGTTTCGTCAGTTCTGGCCATGATTGCAAGCGCCTACAATTAGATTAGGACCATCGGTTCCGGTATATCGTGTGATGCTCCGCGGCAGTATCACAATGAGATGCCAATCTCGACGCGAGTGGTATTCAGTTCCACGAGGCAGCAAGCGCTCACATATTGTCCCAGAAGGGAACCAATGAACATAACCGAGGACAAACTCAGTTTTCATGACGCCAGTCTCGTTGGAGTTCTCCGGGAGAAAGACAGCCTTACCTTAGCACTTGAAGATGTCAGTATCGGTGATAACCAAGTTTCTATAACCGCAACGGTAAGCAACATCGAAACCGTCACTCGTGACGGTCTGCGAGTGGCAGGCATGGAAATGGAAACGGACGATGGCGAAGTCCTACGACTCACTATCAATAATGATGTTATCATTTTGGTAGTGACTTGGCACAAACATGCACCCCACTCCCAATACACACATACTTACCAGATGTCGGGCAAACGGATCAGGCTCGACATCAATCGGACTTAACTCAACGAGGGTTGCGTTTTGGGGCCACTAGGTTTGCCGGAATATAGGCCAACGACGGTTGGATTAGCCGAGCGGAAAGCTTGTCGAGACCTTCGCGTAACCGCTTGGCTCGGCGCGGGCAAGCGGTTGCAGCTACTCCCGAACTTGCCGAAAGTTTTAACGGACAAAACCAAGCGCGTATGCTGAATGGGAATGCTCCGTTTGCCCCAAAATCTAAAGGCTCCAGCAGAGGACGGGTTTGGGAACTGCACCATGATCCGGCTATCGGCAAGGGAGGGGCAGTTTATAATTTGTCCAACGTTACCGTGGTGAGTCCAAAACAACATGAGCGGCTACACTATGGAGAAGAGGAGTGATGACTCGCGCAGATATTCTTGCTGCAGTCGTAAGATTGTATGCTGGTGATGGCGAAGAAAACGAGGATACGGCTCTTCTCAACCATTGGATAATGAGTTGCCGAATTCTGATATCAGCGATCTTATATTCCACGATTTTCGCGGATTTATACCAGTCGGCGCGAGCTCTGACTCTCTGTGATCGTTGAGGGATTCCCATGTGCTTTTGGTTCTGATTCGCTCTGTGTCAGGGCGACTCGGTGGCGGGAGAGGTGGGATGGGTGCTGCGGTTCGGATTACACGGACGGACCACACAGCGGCGGCGCTGCGCGGTTTGCGAGGACAACCCGTGACGTGGCGCAGAGCCGGCGGCTGCTGGCGCTGGCCATGGTGCTCGATGGTGGGTCGCGTCTGGAGGCCGCGCGTCAGGCCGGCATGGATCGCCAAACGCTGTGCGATTGGGTGCATCGCTACAACGCGGCGGGTGTGGACGGCCTGCTCAGCCGGCGACCGCCAGGCCCTGCGCCGAAGCTGACCAAGCTACAGATGGCCGAACTGCGCGAGCTGGTTGTTGGCGGCCCTGATCCCGACATTCACGGTGTTGTTCGCTGGCGCTGCCTTGACCTGCGCGCAGAGGTGAGCCGGCGGTTTTCGGTCACGGTGGACGAGCGCACGATCGGCAAATGGCTGCGCGCTCTGGGACTGACGCGGCTGCAGCCTCGCCCTTATCATCCAAAGCGCGACGTGGCGGCGCAGGAGACTTTTAAAAAAACTTTGCCTCTCTGCTGAAGCAGGCGCTCGTCGGCACAACCGCTGGAACCGCCATCGAAGTCTGGTTTCAGGATGAAGCCCGGGTTGGACAGAAAGGCGGCCATGCGTATGTCTGGGCACCGGTGGGCACCCGGCCGCCGATGGTGCGCGACAACCGCCATGACACGGCGTACCTGTTTGGCGCCATCTGTCCCGCACGTGGGGTTGGTGCCGCCATGATCACGCCTGCGGCCAACACGGAGTGCATGAACCTGCACTTGGCCGAAATCAGCACCCAAATCACCGCAGGCGCCCGCGCGGTGCTGGTTTGCGACGGTGCCGGCTGGCATCAAACAGGTGGCGAACTGCGCGTGCCGGACAACATCGTCCTGCTCCATCTGCCGCCCTACTCACCAGAGCTAAACCCGATGGAAAACGTCTGGGCCTATCTGCGCGCCAACAAGCTTTGCGCGCTCGTCTGGGACAGCTACGACGACATCGTGCAAGCATGCAGGCAAGCCTGGCTATTCCTCATCAATGATCCCGAACGCATACGCACAATCGGAACCCGTGACTGGGCAACGATCAGTGTCTAGGGCGGTTTTAGTCCGGAGCAGGTTGTTGACGAGGCAATGCGGCGGGAGGCGGAGTATGCTCGCAAGGCCGGGCAGGAATGACATACTGGGCCAGATCAACGGGGCTGATCGGCTTGCGCGGCGGTTCTCTTTAACCCGCGTTTCTGACATCGGCAGCCGTATCAGCGCGCACGCCACAGCCGTCAGCTGGTGGAGTAGGCCTCCCGCATCTGGCCGATCTCGGCCAGCGTGGCGTGGAACAGGCTCCAGTCATCGGCGGCGGCGATTGGCGCCCACAGCGCCTCGACCTCGTCGATCAGCATCGTTCGCGGCGTCGACCGGCTGAAATACGGGTGATCGAGACGCAGGCCGGCGGCCGGCGGCACCTGCTCCAGCAGCAGGCGGACGGGGGCGAAACTCTCGGCGGCGTAGGCTTGCGCGGCCGGGCTGCGGCGGGCGCGCGGCAGGCTCGCCAAGCCGCCATGCCAGTCGAACAGCGCCTGCTCGAAGCCGACCTGGCTCGCGTGCAGAAAGTTCCACCAGGCGGCGGTCAGCTGCTCGTCCTGCGGCTGTCCGGTCTCGGCGAGACCAAGGCGGCGCAGCGTCGCGCTGGTCAGGGCCGCGTAATAGGCGGGCGGAAACGTCTCCAGCACCGCCTCGAGCGCCGGCTGGTCGGCCAGGCCGAGCAGGCACTCGGCAAGCCGGCTCAGGTTCCACAGCAGCGCCCCCGGCTGGCGGCCATAGGCGTAGAGTCCGCTGCTGTCGAAATAGGCGGCGGTGAACTCGAGGTCGTAGACCGGCAGGAAGCGCCACGGCCCGTAGTCGAAACTCTCGCCGGTGACGTTGATGTTGTCGGTGTTGAGCACGCCGTGCACGAAGCCGGCGGCCATCCAGCTCGCCCCGAGCACGGCGACGCGGGCCGTGACCTCGCGCAGGAAGGCCGCCGCGCGCTGGCCGGGGTCATCGGTCCACAGCGCCGGCATGTAGGTGCGTATCGTGTAGTCGAGCAGGCGGACCAACCGCTCCTGGTCCTGGTGGTAGGCGAAACGCTGGAACGAGCCGATGCGGATGTGCGAATGGCTGAGCCGGGTCAGCACCGCCGAGCGGGTCGGCGAAGGCTCGTCGCCGCGGTCAAGCGACTCGCCGGTCTCGATCAGGCTGAAGCTGCGCGAGGTGTCGACGCCGAGCGCCTCGAGCATCTCGGTCGCCAGCACCTCGCGCACGCCGCCCTTGAGGGTGAGCCGCCCGTCGGCGCCGCGCGACCAGGGGGTGCGGCCGCTGCCCTTGGTCGCGAGGTCGAGCAGGCGGTCGCGGTCGTCGTGCAACTGGGCGAACAGGAAGCCGCGCCCGTCACCGAGGTCGGGATTGTAGCTGCGAAACTGGTGGCCGTGGTAGCGCAGCGCGAGCGGCTGCGGCAAGTTGCCGGGCAGCGGCTCGAAACCGCCAAAGTGAGCCAGCCACTCGGCCTCGTCGAGGCTCGCGAGGCCGACGCGCCCGGCCCAGCGCTGGTTGCGAAAACGCAAGGTGAGCGAGGGGAAGTCGGCGGCCGCCACCGCATCGAAGAAGCCGTCGCCGAGCTCGGCGTGGCGTTGCGAGGGATGGTAGGTGGCGGAGACTGGCACGCTGCCTCAACCCGGCATCACCGCTTGTGGTTGCCGGGCGAGAGGAGCGGCTGATTCACGTTTCAGGTTGGCTCAACCTGAAACGATCAGGCGCTAGCCGCACGCCTCGCGATACACAGAGGCGACCCGGGAGGCCGCGAGGGCGATCGGGAAGCGGCGCGACGCGTAGTCCCGGCAGGCCTCGCTGTCCGGCATGGCGAGCTCGCCGCGCAACACCGCGATCAGCGATCGTGCGATGTCGGCCGGCGCGGTGGAGGGCAGGACGAGGTTGGGCGACAGCGGCCGAACCACCTCGGCGAGCCCGCCGACCGGGGTCACCAGCGACGGGGTGCCGGCGGCCAGCGCCTCCGCCGCGACCAGGCCGAAACCCTCGAGGGCGAGGCTCGGCAGCAGGTTGCAGTCGGCCGCCCGGAAGACGAGCGGCAGATCGGCCTCGGCGACGAACCCCAGGAAGCGGACGTGCGAACCGAGCCCGCTCTGCTCGACCTGGCGTTCCAGCGCCGCGCGCAGGCCGCCGGCGCCGCCGATGCACAGCAGCACGTCGGGCACCGCGCGGACCACGTCGACCATCGCGCTCAGCAGGCGATCGATGCCCATGCGGCTTGCCAGACGCCTGACGGTCAGCAGGATCGGCCGGTCGAGCGGCAAACCGAGCGCCAGGCGGGCCTCGCGTCGGGTCTGCGCGACGGCGAAGCGCGCGATGTCGACGTGGCCCGGCACCAGGCGCAGCCGGTCCTCGCGGACGCCGAACTGCCGCACGATCAGCTCGCCGAACGCCTCCGACAGCACGATCACCCGCTCGGCCCGGCGATACACCAGTCGCTCGACGGCCCGCTTGGCGAGCACGACGGGCCTTGCCGCCCCTTCGGCGGCGGCCTCGCCGGACCAGGGGCCGTGAAAGTGCATGACCAGCGGGTGCCGCCGCAACCGGTCGATCGCGGCGGCGCCATAGAGTGCGAAATGGCACGCGATCAGGTCGATGTCGCGGCGGTGCAACGCCTCGACGATGCTCCGTCGGGCGCCGAGCAGGCGCCCCGGCATCGACGCCGCCGCCGGGGC
>CAXTSD010000200.1:0-5138 GCA_964246775.1 uncultured Acetobacteraceae bacterium
CCACCGCGGCGGCGCGGCCGGCATCCTGATCGTGCACGCCGGCGAGGCGCGCGCGCTCGCTCGCCGCGACCTTTTGCGCGTGGAACCGGCCGAAATGGCCGGCGCCGACGATGCCGATGCGCAGGCGGCTGCCGCCTGGTCTCTGCTGGTTCATGGCAGCCGGGCTAGCACGCCGGCGCGCTCTTGCGTGATGCCCCGCTCGCCCGGCATCTTGTCGCGCCGAGGAGTCCGCCTGTCGCGATGATGTATTTCAGCCGAGCGAAGACCCTGTCGATCCTGGGCGTCTGCGTGCTCGGCCTGCTGTTGTGCCTGCCGAACCTGATGGCGTCGCCCGCCGGCTGGCTGCCCACCTGGCTGCCCTGGCGGCAGATCCATCTCGGCCTTGATTTGCGCGGCGGCAGCTATCTGCTGCTCGAGATCGACATGCGCTCGGTGGTGCGCGAGCGGCTCGACGGGCTCGCGGACGCCGCCCGCTCCGCCCTGCTGCGCGCCGATATCGGCTATCAGAATCTCGGCGCGCATCCCGCCGCCAACCTCGAGGGGCGCGACCAGGTGACGTTCCGGTTGCGCGATCCGGCGCAGGCGTCGGCGGCGCTCGCGGCGCTGCGCGGGCTGCCCACCGCCGCGCCGAACGAGTTCGCGGTGGCCGAGAGCAACGGCCAGGTCAGCCTCACGCTGTCCGAGCAGGCGCTGCGGCAACGCGCCGACGGTGCGGTGCAGCAATCGATCGAGATCGTACGCCGGCGCATCGACGAGACCGGCGTCGTCGATCCGCAGATCACCCGCCAGGGCGAGGACCGCATCGTCGTCCAGCTGCCCGGCGTCGAGAACCCCGAGCGCATCAAGCAGCTGCTCGGCCAGACCGCCAAGATGACGTTCCACCTGGTCGACGAGAGTGTCGCGCCCGCCGCTACCGTGGCGCCGCCCGGCGACACGCTGCTGCCGATGCAGGACAATCCGGCCCAGAAGCTCGCGATACGCAACCACGTCGAGGTCGACGGCGCCAACCTCACCGACGCCCGGGCCGGCCAGAACCCGACCACCGGCGACTGGGTGGTGAATTTCAGCCTCGATGCCATCGGCGCGCGGCGCTTCGCCGAGACCAGCCGGGCCAATATCGGTCATCCGTTCGCCATCGTGCTCGACAACCGGGTAGTCAGCGCCCCGGTGATACGCGACGCGATCACCGGCGGCCAGGGCCAGATCAGCGGCCACTACGATGCCCAGTCGGCGACCGACTTCGCCGTGCTGCTGCGCGCCGGCGCGCTGCCGGCGCCGCTCTCGGTGGTCGAGGAGCGCAGCGTCGGGCCGGAGCTCGGCGCCGACAGCATACGCGCCGGCGCGCTATCGCTGCTGGTCGGCCTGATCCTGGTGATCGGCTTCATGGGCCTGTTCTACGGGCTGTTCGGCTGGTACGCGAATGCCTGCCTGATCGTGAACCTGGTGCTGATGATGGCGGTGCTGTCGCTGTTCGAGGCGGTGCTGACCCTGCCCGGCATGGCCGGCATCCTGCTCACCCTCGGCATGGCGGTCGACGCCAACATCCTGATCAACGAGCGCATACGCGAGGAGGCGAAAGCCGGGCGCACCCCGCTTGGGGCGATGGAGCACGGCTTCAAGCGCGCCTTCTCGACCATACTCGACAGCAACGTGACGGCGCTGCTCGCGCACGTGATGTTGTTCGTGTTCGGCACTGGTCCGGTGCGTGGCTTTGCGCTCACAATTACCATCGGAATTGTAACGACGCTGTTTACCGTCACCATTCTGACGCGCCTGCTGATGGTACGGTGGTATGCTGCACGGCGCCCGGCATTGCTGCCCGTCTGACGCTGCCGCCAGAAGGCGACGGCGCCGCCCGCTCACCCGCCTCACTCAGCGCCGCACTGGCATGAGCGCACTGGCATGCTTCGACTAGAAAGCCCGCGATGTCCAGACTTCTGTTCAGGCCGCTCTTCAGGATGGTTCCGGACGGCACCCGGATCCGCTTCATGCGCGGCCGCTTCCTCGGGCTTGCCACCTCGGCGGTGCTGTCGGTCGCCTCGATCATACTGTTCATAACCCCAGGGCTCAACCTCGGCATCGACTTTCGCGGCGGCATCGTGCTCGAGGCGCGCACCCCGGGGGCGGCGGACTTCGCCAAGCTCCGCGGCGCGCTGGCCTCGCGCGGCATCAACGCCGCCGGCCTGCAGCGCTTCGGCGCCGCCGACGACGTGGTGATCCGGCTCGACGCGAAGCCGGACGAGGCGGCGACGCAGAACGAGATAACCCGGTTGCGCGCCACGCTCGATCAGGCGGCGCCCGGCACCCGCATCCTGCGTACCGACGTCGTCGGGCCCTCGGTCTCGGCCGAGCTGTTCCGCAACGGCCTGCTGGCGCTCGTGCTCAGCCTGCTGATGATACTCGCCTATATCTGGTTCCGCTTCGAGTGGCAGTTCGCCGTCGGCGCCGTCGCCACGCTGGTGCTCGACGTCACCAAGGCAGTCGGCTTCCTGGCACTGACCCGCATCCAGTTCGACCTGGTGATGGTCGCCGCCATCCTCACGGTCATCGGCTATTCCACGAACGACAAGGTTGTGGTGTACGATCGTGTGAGAGAGAACCTCCGGCGCTACAAGACCATGCCGCTGCGCGAGCTTATCGACCTGTCGATCAACGAGACGCTGAACCGCACGCTCGGCACCTCCAGCACCGTCTTCCTGGCGGCGCTGCCGCTGGCGCTGTTCGGCGGCCCGACGCTGTCGGGGTTTGCCCTGGTCATGCTGTTCGGCATCGTGGTCGGCACCTCGAGCTCGATCTTCATCGCGGCACCGATCCTGCTGCTACTCGGCGAACAGAGGCTGCGCCGCGACGCCGCGGTCGCCCGGCCGGTGCGCAAGACCGGGACCGACCTGCCGGGACAGGCGCGTTGAGCGCCGGTCGCGACGGCGGACGGAACGACCCGCCGCCGCCTGGGGCCGGCAAGCGGCTGCTGATGCTTCGGGGCGGCGACGGCCGCTACCTCGATTGCGTGCGCGAAGCGGCGGCGCTGACCGGCGCCATCCTGCACGAGGCCGCGGACGCCGGCGCGGCGCTCGCTCTGCTGCTGACGCCCGAGCCGCCTTACTCGCACCTGCTGCTGCCGCCCGGGCACGACCCGCTGCAGATCGACGACCTGCTCGGCCTCGCCGCCGAGGACGTGCGCAACGAACCGTTGCTGCTCGGCGAGCAGCCGGATTTCACCTGGGCGGCGCGCCACATGCCGCAACCCTCGGTGTCGACGCTGGTCGCCCTGCTCGCCGCACCCGGCACGCCGCCGCGCCGCACGACGCTGCCGGCCGCGGCGCTGAGCCACGCCTTGCAGGCCGGCTGGCTGCGCGTGCGCTTCCAGCCGCTCGTCGAGGCGGCGCGGTTCAGGCCGGTCAGCTTCGAGGCGCTGGCCAGACTGCATCACCCGCAGCACGGCGTGCTGCCGCCCTCCTCCTTCGTCGAGGCGCTCGACCAGGCGCCGCTGGCGCGCATGATGTTCGACCAGGTGCTCGAACTGGCGCTCGCCGGCGCCGCTCCCGTGCTCGCCCCGCGCTGCCTGCAGCTCAGCCTCAACATCCCGCTCGCCTTGCTGCAGGAGGAGACGCTGGTCGAGACGCTGAAGGCGGCCTGCGCGCGGCACGGCTTCGCGCCGGCGGCCCTGATCCTCGAGCTGACCGAGCGGCATACCGCGCCGGAACCCGGCCGGCTCGCCGCGGCGCTGAACCGGCTGCGCGATGGCGGCTTCGGCATCGCGATCGACGACGCCGGCCCGCCGCTGCCGCACTGGCGCGAGCTGGTCCGGCTGCCGTTCACCGCCGTCAAGCTCGACAAGAGCCTGGTGCGCTACGTCGAGTTCGCCGAGGATACTGCCCTCATCATCGCCACCGCGCGGCAGGCCGCGATGGCGGTGGTGGCCGAGGGCATCGAGACGACGGCGCTGCGCGACCGCATGGTCGGGCTCGGCGCCGACTACCTGCAGGGTTTCCTGTTCGCCCGCCCGATGCCGGCCGTCTCGCTCGCGCCCTGGCTCGCCGCCGCCTGATCGGATCGCACACGCAGCCGGTCGACCAACCGCTCACGCGCCGGCGGCAGCGTCTTGTGTTGCGCCCCGAAGGCGTCGCGCGCCAGGAAATGCCCGGTCAGCCGCAGCCCGTCCAGGCGATCTTCCGCCGTTGCCGCGACGTCCTCGACGAGAAAGCGCGGCAGCTTCAGCAGGCGGTCGGACCAGGCGCCGGCATGCGCCGACCCGACTGCCCGCCCGCTCTTCGGCGACACGTAGCCCAGCCCATCGGCCTGCCCGCTGACCGCGCAACAGCCGAGATCAAGGCCGTAGCCGAGCTCGCCGAGCAGCGTCATCTCGAACCGGACCAGGCCCGCCACCGGGTCCTGCTCGCCCGCCAGCCCGGCCAGCAGGCCGAGCAGGGCGGTAAAGGCGCGCGGATGCGGCTGCCGCTCGGCCAGCGTTGCCTCCGCCTCGGCGCAGGCCGCCGTGAGCACGCCTAGTCGCACCGCGTCGTCCATCGCCAGCGCCGCCGACGGATGCACCAGCTCCGCCGTCAGTGCGCCCAGCTGCTCGGACAGCCGCGCCACCCAGCGTAGCTGCGCCAGGTTGCCGGCCTGCCAGATCGCCGCCTTGCCGCGGGACAGGCCGCCCTTGGCGAGACCGCGATGCACCCCCTGCGCCTCGGTGAACACCGTCGCCAGCGCGTCGCCCTCACCGTAGCGGCGGGCGCTGAGGATGATGCCTGGGGAGTCCCATTCCATCGCTCTCAAGGAGGCAAGGAAGGACAGGAAGGCAAGGGCTTTCAGCCCTTGACCCGATTAAAGGCGGAGCCTTTAAAATCGATTTCTGACGGACAGACGCGAAAGCTTGATCTGAGCCGCGGTACTTAACTAATGGATTTCAAAGGCTTTGCCTTTGATGGGGTTCCCCGCTTAAAGATGGGGGCAAAGCCCCTTGCCTTACTTCTACTTTGGTAAGCGGCGAGCACGCCGCCGCCGCCGCGCGTGCCAGCACCATCATGCGCCTTGCGCCCACCCCGGCGCCCGCCATCTCGCCGGCCAAGTGGGTCAGCAACGGATTGGACAGCAGCGCGTGCGCCGCCGCGTTGCCCAGTATCTCGCTTGCCGCC
>CAXTSD010000201.1:0-5109 GCA_964246775.1 uncultured Acetobacteraceae bacterium
AGCTCCTCGTGCCAGGTGCGGCCGTCGCGTTCGATCAGCGCGATCGACGCGGTCGGTCCCCAACTGCCGGACGCATACGGCTTCGGCTTCTCGGCACTCGCCGCCCAGGCCTCGATGATCGGCTCGACCCAGCTCCACGCCGCCTCGACCTCGTCGCGACGCATGAACAACGTCGCGTTGCCGCGCACGGTGTCCATCAGCAGCCGCTCATAGGCGTCCGGATAGCGCACCGAGAACGCCTTTTCGAAGCTGATGTCGAGGTCGGCCGGGCGCAGGCGCAGGCCGCCGGGGCCAGGGTCCTTGCTCATCATCATCAGCCGCATCCCCTCCTCCGGCTGCAGCCGGATCACGAGGCGGTTCGGCTGCAGCTCGACGCCCTCGGCGGGGAACACCGAGTACGGCACGGCGCGGAACTGCACGACGATCTCTGACACCTTGTTGGGCAGCCGCTTGCCGGTGCGCAGGTAGAACGGCACGTTGGCCCAGCGCCAGGAATTGATCTCGGCCTTCAGCGCGACGAAGGTCTCCGTCGTGCTCTGCCGCCCGTCGCCGAGGTCGGCGAGGTAGCTCTCGACGGCGCGGCCGCCCGAGGCGCCGGCGGCGTACTGGCCGCGCACCGTCACCTGCCCGATCTCGTGCGGCGCGATCGGCTTGAGGCTGCGCAGCACCTTGAGCTTCTCGTCGCGCACGCTGTCATTGGCAAGCGAGATCGGCGGGTCCATCGCCAGCAGGCAGAGCAGCTGCAGCATGTGGTTCTGCAGCATGTCGCGCAGCGCGCCGGAGCCGTCGTAGTAGTCGCCGCGGCCCTCGACCCCGACCGTCTCGCCCACCGTGATCTGCACGTGGTCGATCATGTCGCTGTCCCACAGCCGCTCGAAGATGCTGTTGGCGAAGCGCAGCGCCAGCAGATTTTGCACCGTCTCCTTGCCGAGGTAGTGGTCGATCCTGTACGTCTGCGACTCGGTGAACACCTCGCCGACGTCGTCGTTGATCTGCCTCGCACTGGCGAGATCATGGCCGATCGGCTTCTCGAGCACGACGCGCGACAGCGGCGTGATGACGCCGTGTGCCTCCAGGTTGCGGCAGATCGGGCCGTACAGGCCGGGCGAGGTGGCGAGGTAGAAGATGCGCACCTTGTCCTCGCGCCCGGCCAGCATCTGCTGCAGCGACGGCCAGCCCTCGTCCCTCGCGCCGTTCACCCGGGCGTAGTGCACGATGCCGAGAAAGTCGCGCATCGTCTCGTCCTCGAGGTCCTTCCTGCCCACGTGGCGCTGGAGCGCCTGCTCGGCGATGACGCGGAAGCCGGCGTCGTCGTGGTCCGAACGGGCGGCGGCGATGATGCGGCTGTCGGGCGGGATCTGGCGGTCGCGATACCGGTAGTACAGCGCCGGCAGCAGCTTGCGCAGCGTGAGGTCGCCGGTCGCCCCGAACACCACGTAGTCGAACGTGTCGACTGGCTTCACCTGTGGCGCCATGAATGCTCCCTTTCGCTCGCTCAGACCGTGGTCACGCGCAATGCATTCGTCGTGCCCGCCTGACCGAACGGCACGCCGGCGACGACCACCACGCGGTCGCCGGATTTCACGAACCCGGCGCGCCGCGCGACCGCGGCACCCTGCGTCACCGCCGCACCCATCGTCGTCACCTCGCTCGTGCGCACCGCGTGCACGCCCCAGCTCACCACCAGGCGACGCGCGACGGCAAGCGAGGGCGTCAGGCCGAGCACCGGCACCCCGGGCCGCTCGCGCGCGATGTTGAGCGCGGTGCCGCCCGAGGCGGTAAAGGCGACGATCGCGCGCGCCTCGATGGTTCGCGCGACCTGCACGGCGGCGGCGGCGATGGCGCCGGACACCGAGTTTTCCGAGCCGAGCCGGGTCGCCAGCATGCTCTCCGCCCAGCCGGCGTCGCGCTCCACCCGGCTCACGATGCGGTCCATCATCGAGACCGCCTCGGCGGGGAACTGCCCGGCGGCGCTCTCGGCCGAGAGCATCACCGCGTCGGCGCCGTCGAACACCGCGGTCGCGACGTCCGACGCCTCGGCGCGCGTCGGCGCCGGCGCGTTGATCATGCTCTCCAGCATCTGGGTCGCCACGATCACCGGCTTGCCGAGCCTTCTCGCCTCGCGGACGATGCGCTTCTGCGCGAGCGGCACCTCCTCGGGCGGCAGCTCGACGCCGAGATCGCCGCGCGCCACCATCACCGCGTCCGACAATCCGAGGATGGCGGCGAGGTTGTCGAGCGCCTGCGGCTTTTCCACCTTGGTGAGGATCCACGCCCGGTCGCCGGCGATCTGGCGCGCCTCGGCCACGTCCTCGGGGCGCTGCACGAAGCTGAGGCCGAGATACTCGACGCCGTGCTCGAGCACGAAGCCGATATCGGCGCGGTCCTTCTCGGTCAGCGCCGGGATCGCCAGCGCGACGTCCGGCACGTTCACGCCCTTGCGGTCCGACAAGGCGCCGCCGACCAGCACCTCGCACTCAAGATGGTCGGCGCGCCGGTTGCGCACCAGCAGCCGCAGCTTGCCGTCGTCGAGCAGCAGGTTGGTGCCCGCGTTGGCCGCCTCCAGTATCTCGCGGTGTGGCAACTGCACGCGACGGCTGTCGCCAGGGGTCGGGTTCATGTCGAGCTGAAACGCCTGCCCGGTCTGCAGGTGCACCCGCCCACCGCCGAACCGCCCGACCCTGAGCTTTGGCCCCTGCACGTCGGCGAGGATCGCGATCGGCCGGCGCGTCTCCGCCTCGAGGGCGCGTATCATCCTGATGCTGTGGAGGTGGTCGTCATGCGAGCCGTGCGAAAAGTTGAGCCGGAAGACGTCGGCGCCGGCGTGAAACAGCCGCGCCAGCATCTGCGGGCTGGCGCTCGCCGGCCCCAGCGTCGCGACGATCCTGGTGCCGCGGTGACGGCGAAACGCTGGGAACTCGGACATCATGCCTCGTCGCAATGACAGACGCGGCAGGTATGGGATCGGGCCCCGCCGCTGTCCACCGCGACGCTGTCCACCACGACGCTGTCGACCACGACGCCTGGCAGGTGCCGGCCGCACGCGCCATCTGCCAGGTTCGCAATCGAGGAGACAGCCGCTCATGCCCGCGCCCGACATCGACCCCGCCACCCGCACCGAGATCGAGGCCGCGGCGTTCCGCCGCCTCGTCAGCCACCTGCGCGAGCGCACCGACGTGCAGAACATCGACCTGATGAACCTCGCCGGCTTCTGCCGCAATTGCCTGTCGCGCTGGTATCGCGAGGGCGCCGCCGAACAGGGCGTGACCCTGGCCGATCCGCAGGCGCGCGAGATCGTCTACGGCATGCCCTATCAGACTTGGCAGGCGCGGTTCCAGCGCGAGGCGACGCCGGCGAAGCGCGGCGCCTTGAAGGACGCGGCGGCCGCTCATCCGGCGCCGGATGGCGTGCCGTAGGCGAGGCGCCGGCCTTGCCTGCCTGCCGGTTGAGGTCTACTCCGCCGCGCCTGTCCACTGACGCGAGACCGCCGCATGGCCACCGAGACCGCCGAGCTCAGCCCGCCCGATGACGCCCCCGGGGACGCCGCCAGCGACGCGAAGGTGGGCGGCATCGCGGCGGACCGGCTGCGCTCGATCATCGACCGCATCGAGCGGCTCGAGGAGGAGCGCAAGGCTTTGGGGGGCGACATCAAGGACATCTACGTCGAAGCCAAGTCCGCCGGCTTTGACGTGAAGGTAATCCGCCAGATCATCCGCCTGCGCAAGCAGGAGCCGGCCGAAATCGAGGAGCAGGAAACGCTGCTTGACGTCTACCGCCGTGCGCTGGGCATGTAGCGCCGTCATGACAAAGCGAGCCGAGACCATGCGCATAAACCTCGCCGCCACGCTCGCCGCAGCGCTGGTTTCCGCCGGCGCCGCACAGGCGCAGACGACGCCGACGCGCGATCCCGCCGAGGTGCGTCCCGGCGCCTACACCGTCGAGCCCGAGCACACCCAGGTCACCTGGACCCTCTCGCATCTCGGCTTCACCAACTTCTCCGGGCGCTTCAGCAACGTCAGCGGCTCGCTCACCCTCACGCCCAGAAACCCGCTCAGCAGCCAGTTCGAGATCAGCATCCCGACCGATACCGTCGACACGCCGTCGGAGAAGCTCAACGGCGAGCTGAAGGGCGCCGACTGGCTCGACACCACCAGATATCCGACGGCGACCTACAAGAGCAGCAAGATCGAGCTGACCGGCCACGGCCAGGCGCGCGTCAGCGGCGCGCTGACGCTGCACGGCGTCACCCATCCGCTCGTGCTCGACGTGCATTTCAACGCCGCCGGGATCAATCCGATCGACCACCACTACACGGTCGGCTTCTCGGCGAGCGGCACCATCCATCGCCGCGACTACGGGGTGACGAAATACGACCCGATCGTCGGCGACGACGTGACGCTGACGATCAGCGCGCCATTCGAGCAGGCGGCGGCGCACCAGTAACGCCGCTCAGCCCGCGGCCCGCTCCGGGTGCTGCCGCAGGCGGCTGATCTGCTCGGCATGGGTCTGCAGGACCAGGGCGCGGCGTATCTTCTGCGTCGGCGTCAGCAGGCCGTTGCCGACCGTGAAGGCGGCGACAGGGGCGTGCCGCCTGATCCGCTCGACGCTGGAGAGCTGCCGGTTCGCGAGCCTCACCGACGCGTCGAGCGCCGCCGCCAGCTCCGTCGGGGCCACGCCCTCGTGCGGCACCAGCAGCGCCACCAGCCCGTGGCCGCCATCGCCCGCGACCACCGCCTGGGCGACCGCCGACTGCTCCATCAGCACCGCCTCGATCTTCGCCGGCGAGACGGTCTCGCCACCGCTCAGCACGATGATGTCGCGCTTGCGGTCGGTGATGCGCAGGTAGCCGTCGGCATCAAGCGCGCCGATGTCGCCGGTGTGCAGCCAGCCGTCGACGATCGTGACCGCGGTCTCCTCCGGCTGCCGCCAGTAGCCGTCCATGACCAGGTCGCCGCGCACCAGCACCTCGCCATCCTCGGCGATGCGCAGCGCGACCCCGCCGAGCGCCGGCCCGACGGTCTCGGTGCGAATCGCTGCCAGCGGGTTGACGCTGATCACCGGGCCGGCCTCGGTCTGCCCGTAGCCTTGCATCACCGGCACCCCGAGGGC
>CAXTSD010000202.1:0-5105 GCA_964246775.1 uncultured Acetobacteraceae bacterium
GCTATGCCGGCGCGGTCCACGGCCGCTGATGCTGCCCCTCGCGCCGGCATAGCGGCCCCGGCGGCGGCCCCGACTCCGGCAGCGGCGCCGACCCCGAGTTGGACGACGAGCCGGGCGCGAGCAAGGCGAAACGCAGCTCCGCCAGCTCGCGGTCGAGCGCGAGCGCCGCCAACTCGCTGTGCCAGATCGTCAGCCAGTCGTCTAACAGCTCGGGCAGCAGCCCGGGCGCCGCGTCGCCGCCCGATTGCGATGCGTCCTGCTGCACTGGCGGGCTCGCCTCCTATATTTCAATATGGCGTCCGATAAACGGTTGTGAGAGACCGTTCCGCGTGGCAGGGATTGTCCACTGGACGGCGCGCCGGAGGCAACCATGACCCAACCCGACGAAACCGATGCCACGCCGGAAGCGCCGCCCGTCGTCATCAAGAAATACGCCAACCGGCGCCTCTACAACACCGAGAGCTCAAGCTACATCACGCTTGACAACCTTGCCGAGATGGTTCGCCGCGGCCGCGACTTCGTCGTCTACGACGCGCGCACCGGCGACGACATCACCCGTTCGGTGCTGACGCAGATCATCGTCGAGGAGGAGAGCAAGGGCAAGGCGATGCTGCCGACCGCCTTCCTGCGCCAGCTCATCGGGTTTTACGGCGGCGCCCTACCGTCAATGATGCCGCGCTACATCGAGCAGACGATGTCCGGCCTCGCCCGCCAGCAGGAGCAGGTGCGCTCGGCGATGCAGCAGACCATGGGCACGTTGCTCCCGCCCGGTTTCGAGGAGCTGGGGCGTCAGAACATGGCGATGATGGATCGGGCGATGAGCCTGTTCTCGCCGTTCTACCGCGGCCCTGATCAGGCCGAGCCGGCCGCGCCGCCGGCCGAAGCCTCGCCGGAGGCGGCTGACGCGGCAAGCGACGAGATGATCAAGCTGCGCGCCGAGGTCCAACTGCTGAGGACCGAGCTCGCTTTGGCGCGCGAGCCGCAGACCGCGCCCCTTGCCGCGGCGGCGGCCGAGATGCCCGACCTGCCACGCATCTTTCCGGGCAAACGCAAGCCGGCCTGAACGACCCGCAAGCCTCGCGCCGGCGATCGGCTCGCCGGCCGGAGCGTTCAGGCCATCGTCGCCCAATGGTGGCTGTGCACCAGCCCGTCGTCATGCCCGTCGTCCTGCGGCGCGTGCTCACTCCGCGCGCCCTGGCCCGGCGAGGTGCTGGACGACCAGCCATGGGAATGCACGAGGCCGTCGTCGTAGTCGATATCGTCGGTGCTCATCGTACTGTCTCCACGCATCTGGTGTGCAGGCAGATTACGCGCGCCGGGCGGCGATGGCTGCGGCCTTGGCGGGCGGAGACGGTGAATACTGTCAAATGTTTACAGGCGCCTCTGTAAAACATCGAGCGGCCTGACCGCCCGCGAGTTTCCACTTTGTCATGTTCCGCCACGCAAAGGAGCCGATCCTTCCGCATCCGTGCCGCGATCAGCGCCGAAGAGTCGGTGGAGGACGATCGGGGAGACAGCATGAGCGACATCTGGCGAGCGGCGAGCCGGTTGCTTGACGAGTTCGGCGCCAAGGCTGCGGTCGTCGCGGCCTTGCGTTCCGACCAGCTCGGCCAGGCCGGCGACCTGAGCGGTCGGCAGGTCTGGCTGCAGGTGCTCGCGGCGCTCGACGAGCTGCAGGATGCGGCGCCGGCCGCGCTCAGACATTAGAGCAGCCGGCTCGCCTGCCTCTTGCATTGCCGCGCGGTTTCGGGTGACGCAAGCTCATAACGGCGAAAAACGCCGTGATGCCGTAGCCCAGTGCCGAGCGAGGTGCCGAACGTGCCGACCGACCTCGACATCGCCCGCGCCGCACGCTTGCGGCCGATCCGCGAGATCGCCGCCGCCGCCGGCATACCGGACGAGGCGCTCGAGCCGTATGGCCGGCTCGCCGCCAAGATCGCGCTCGGCTTCGCCGCCGAAGCCTCGGCCAAGCCGCACGGCCGGCTGGTGCTGGTCACCGGCATCAGCCCGACGCCGGCCGGCGAGGGCAAGACCACCACCACCATCGGCCTCGCCGACGCGCTCGCCGCCGCCGGGCGGCGTGCGATGGTGTGCCTGCGCGAGCCGTCGCTCGGGCCGTGCTTCGGCATCAAGGGTGGTGCGACCGGCGGCGGCCAGGCGCAGGTGGCGCCGATGGCGCGTATCAACCTGCACTTCACCGGCGATTTCCACGCCATCACCAGCGCCAACAACCTGCTCGCCGCCCTGCTCGACAACCACCTGCATCGCGGCAACGCGCTCGGCATCGACCCGCGCCGCGTCAGCTGGCGGCGCTGCCTCGACATGAACGACCGGGCGCTGCGCGACCTCGCCTTGGGGCTCGGCGGCAACGGCCCGGTGCGCCAGGACGGTTTTGACATCACCGTCGCCTCCGAGGTGATGGCGGTGTTCTGCCTGGCCCGCGACGCGACCGACCTGCAGGCGCGGCTCGCGCGCATGGTGGTCGCCCGGCGCGCCGACGATAGCCCGGTCACCGCCGCCGACCTTGACGCCGCAGGAGCGATGACGGCGCTGCTCATCGACGCGCTGGCGCCCAACCTGGTGCAGACCCTGGCCGGCACGCCGGCGCTCGTGCATGGCGGCCCGTTCGCCAACATCGCGCATGGCTGCAACTCGGTGATGGCGACCCGCCTCGCCCTCGGCCTCGCCGACATCGTGGTGACGGAAGCGGGCTTCGGCGCCGATCTCGGGGCGGAAAAATTCCTCGACATCAAGTGCCGCAGCGCCGGGGTCTGGCCGTCGGCGGCGGTGATCGTGGCGACGGTCAGGGCGCTGAAGATGCATGGCGGCGTGACGCGCGCCGACCTCTCCCAGCCGGACGCGGCGGCGGTGCGGGCCGGCTGCGTCAACCTGCGCCGGCACGTGCGCAACATGCAGGGCTTCGGGTTGCCGGTCGTCGTGGCGCTGAATGCGTTCGACGGCGACAGCCCGGCCGAGGCGGCGACGGTGCGCGAGGCAACGGCCGATCTCGGCGTCGAGGTGATCGACTGCCGCCACTGGGCCGAGGGCGCGCCGGGTGCCGCCGCACTCGCCGAAGCGGTCGCGGCGTTGATCGCCAAGCCGGCGCCGGCGGCAGCGCCGCTCTACCCGGACGCGCTGCCGCTCGCCGAAAAACTGCGCCGGATCGCGCAGCGCATCTACGGCGCCGCCGACATCGAGCTGCCCGCCGCCGTTGCCCGCCGGCTCGCCGGCTTCGAGGCGGAGGGGCATGGCGGCCTGCCGGTCTGCATCGCCAAGACGCAGTACAGCTTCAGCGCCGATCCCGCCCGGCTCGGCGCGCCGGAGGGCCACGTGCTGCCGGTGCGCGAGGTCCGGCTGTCGGCCGGCGCCGGCTTCGTCGTCGCCATCTGCGGCGCGGTCAACACCATGCCCGGCCTGCCGCGCGCCCCGGCGGCGGCGCGCATCGGCGTCGATGCCGACGGCTTGATCGAGGGCCTGTCCTGAGCGCGACCGGCTCGCGTGCCGTCACTCGGCGCGCGAGCGAGTGATCGGCGCCTCGCGCTCGAACAGCATCAGCACGATGCCGAGCAGGCAGGCGAGCGACAGCCAGCCGAAGCAATCGGCAAAGCCCTGCAGCGTCGCGTTCTGGCGCACCGCGCCGGCGACGCCCGCCGGGCCCTGCAGCAGCAGCCGGTAGTCGGTGACATACCGGCCTGGCACGACGTGCTGTATCTCGACGTTCGAATGCACGCGTTCGCGCACGGTGACGATCGCCTGGCCGATCACCGATCCGGCGGCGATCGCGAGGTTGCGCACGAAGTTGAACAAGGTGCCGCCTGACAGGCTGTCCATTGGCGTCAGCACCGAGGTGGTGAGGAACACCAGCGGGCCGAAGGCGAGCGGCCAGGCCGCGGTCTGGATCACCAGGGAGAGCATGTAGTCGTCGCCAGCCCAAGGCGGCGTGACGAAGGTGTCCATGACGAGGCCGCCGCCGATGACCAGCAGCCCGGTCGCCACCAGCAGCCTGGCATCGACGCGGCGAGCCAGGAATACGCTGATCGGCGCGCCGACCGCCTGGGTGAGCAGCAGCCAGAGCAGGACGTTGCCGATCTGCAGCGGCTTGAGGTCGCGCAGCAGCATCTCCTCCTGCGGCATCAGGTAGGTCGGCCCGAGTATCGCGAGGTCGAACACGACGACGACGACGAGGCCGATCGCGAAGTTGACGCGGCCGAGCAGCCGCAGGTCGATCAGCGGCTTCGCGGTGGTGAGGTCGTTGACGACGAAGGCGAGCAGGAAGAACGCGGCGCCGGCGAACAGGGCGGTGATCAGCCCGTTATCGAACCAGTCGAGCCGCTGGCCCTGGTCCAGCCCGGCGGCGACCATGCAGGCGGCGAGGAACAGGCAGATCAGCGAGAAATAGTCGGTGCCGAGGAACGCCTGCCACTTGATCGGCTGTGCCGGCAGGAACGCGTAGGCGAGCACAAGGGCGACGGGCGTGAGCGGCGCCGTCATGTAGAAGATCGTCTGCCAGGTGATGAGGTCGGTATCGAGCCCGGCGACGCTCTCGGCGAACAGCGGCACGGTCGTGGTCAGCAACGCGTAGACGGCGAAGCCGACCGGCCGGTCGCGTTTGGGGACGTATTGCAACAGCGACAGCAGGAACAGCGGCGTCAGGCCGCCCTCGGCAAGACCCTGGATCAGCCGCAGCGTCATCAGCGAGCGGAAGTCCGGCGCATCCGGGCACAGCACGTTGGCGACGGCGAACACGGTCACCATGAACGGGATCAGCCGGCGCGGCGAGAAGATCTGCGCCAGCCACGGCGTCAGCGGCACGACGCCGACGAAGCCGACGAGATAGGCGGTGTAGAGCCAGGAGCCTTCGTCGGCGCCAAAGCCGTAGCCGCCGAGGAGGTCGGCCTGGGCGACGGTGCCGAGGCGCTGGTCGATCGAGCCGAGCAGGGCGGCCAAAGCGGCGCCGCCGAGCCCGAGCCACTGGTGCGGCGTGAGCGCCGGTTCGACGCCGGCGCCTTGCACCGGCGGGCGGATCAGTTGCGCGAGGCGGGAGGCCCTCATCGCCGCGCCTTCATCGCCCGCCCCTTCACTGAAGGCGGCGACCGGGCTGACCC
>CAXTSD010000203.1:0-5048 GCA_964246775.1 uncultured Acetobacteraceae bacterium
CGCCCGTCCGCCGCACAGCTCGCCGCACAAGCCGGCGAGCAGGTCGTGCTGTCGTTGTCGCGCGCCCTGCCCAGCGGCGCGCGCACGCTCACCGTGCAGCTGCATCCAGGCGACCTCGGCCGTGTCGAGCTGCGCCTCGCCTTCCATTCAACCGGCCTCAGCGTGCAGATGACGCTCGAGAACCGGCAGACCTTTGATGCCTTTTCGCAGAATCGCGTCTCGCTCGAACAGCAGTTCTCGAACGCCGGCATCGACCTCGGCGGCAATGGCCTCGATCTGCGCTTCGGGCAGAACGGCTCGCCAGGCAATCAGCCCGGCCAGCACGCCCCGGCCGGAGCGCCCGACCAGGCGGAGCTGGCCGAGTTGCAGCCGATGCCGCTCGGAGCGATGCGGCTGTCCGGCAGTGCCGGTCTCGACATCATCGCCTGACCAACCGGCAAGATCCAGCCCAGCTTCAGCCAAGCCGCAGAGCCACGACACGGAGCGAGCATGACCACCGTCACCAGCAGCCTCAGCAGCCTCATGGGAACCGCAGCGTCCTCCACGGTCGGCACCGCCGCCTCGGACACGCAGATGAACGAGTTCCTGCACCTGCTCACGACGCAGTTGAAAAACCAGGACCCGACGCAGCCGACCGACCCGACGCAGTTCGTCGCCCAGCTCGCGCAGTTCTCCGCCGTCGAGCAGCAGGTGCAGACCAACAGCTCGCTCGGCACCATCAACACGACGCTGAACACGCTGTCGCTCAGCCAGTACGCCGGCATGATCGGCCACACGGTCAACGCCGCCGCGACCTCGGTCGCGGTGCCCGATAGCGGCAGCAGCTCGGCCCTCAGCTTCGCCGTCAACCAGTCGTCGCTGACCAATGTGAGCCTGGTCGTGCAGGACGCCTCGGGCCACACGCTGCGCAGCGTGCCGGTCACCGGCAGCGCCGGCAACATCAGCTTCGATGGGCTCGACGGCAACGGCAACCGCCTCGCCTCCGGCACCTACGCGGTGCAATTGCTCGGCACCGCCGCGGACGGCACGCAGCAGACCGCGGGCACGCTGAGCACGAGCGGCACCGTGAAGCAGGTCACTCAGGGTAGCAATGGCAGTTGGCAGCTGCAGTTGCAGGACGGGCGAGACGTTGAGGCGAGCACGGTGTCGACGCTGTCATAAGCGAGGCCCAGCGGTCTCCGAGCGCTTTCCGGCTGACCGCATCCGCAGAGCCGCGCTCCAGTTCTTTTGCGAGCAGTTTAAAGCCCGGAGCGGCTCGCCGCTCCGAGCGCTTACGGCTTTAGCTGAACAGCATCCGCAGGATCAGCACGTCGTGCACGCCGTCCTGCACCTTGCCGATCGTCTCGACCAGCGCGTCCTTGATGATGAGCGGATCCGTCTGGTCCGGCTCGAGCTGATGATGATCCGCCATCGTAATCAGCCGACGCACGATGGCTTCCTTGATGCGCGGCATGATCGACTTCAGGGACGCCGCCACGTCCTGCTGCGTCTCGATGGTGACGCTGAGCAGAACGTATTGATAGCGCCGCTCGTCCTGCGGCAGGTTCACCGTGAAGTCGCCGAGTTCGACATACACCATCTTCGGCGGGCCGCTCGCCGTCGCCTCTTCGGCCGCAGCCGGACGCGGCGAAACGCCGAGCAGCAGCGCGGCAAGCAGCGCCGCACTGGTCACTGTTCGGCGATCACCGATCAGGCGTCGAACTGTCGAACGGAGGCGGTCCATCGTGCAGGCAATCCTGGCGCTGTCGGGTTGACCTTCAGGGCGCGACACTCCTTGAGGAGCCGGATCTTCTGCCGATCTCGCGATGCAGCATCAGTTTAGTCGACAAACGTAAACCGAAGATGAACGCGGGATGGACAATCGAACAGTGCAGCGGCATCGCTCGCGACGGGCCTGCGGCTCCGCGGCCCGTTCAGACCGCAGCCGCCCGCAGCCGCAGGAGACGCCCGCAGCCGCCCGGGGCCGCCCGGGGCCGCTCAGAACGGCTGCAGCCGGTTCAGCACGTCCTGTCCCCAGCGCGGCCGCTGCAAATCGGACGAGACGCCGCGTCCGCCATAGGAGATGCGCGCCTCGGCGACCTTGTCCGAGGCGATCGTGTTGTCCGAACGGATGTCCTCCGGCCGGATCACGCCGCGTATCTGAAGCACGCGCAACTCGTTGTCGAGACGGACCTCCTGGCTGCCGGCGATCTCGAAATTGTTGTTCGGCAGCACGCTCAGCACGGTCGCCGCCACATTGACGAGCAGCGTCTCGGAGCGCGCGATCTGGCCGTTGCCGTTCGTCTTCTCGCTGCCGGTGGTGGCGATCGTCGGATTGGTGTTCCTGAGGCCGGGGATCATCCGGCCGATCAGCGTGCCGACGCCAAACAGGTTCGGCACGCTGAACGAGTTGGCGGTGTCGCGCTGCAGCTGCGTCTGGTTGTTGAAGGCGCCAGATTCCTGCAGCGATACGGCGACGGTCAGCAGGTCGCCGACCGCGCGCGCGCGCGGATCGCGGAAGAACGTCTTGGCGCCGGCGCGCCACAGCGAACCCTGCATGCCGGGGGTGAACGACGTGTCCGGCAGGCGCGCCGCCGACATCACCGGCGAGGCGTAGGCGGTCGGCGGAATGCTGCCGAGCTCGCCTGGGCTGCTCATCAGCGGCGCCTGCTGGATGTGATCGAGCGTGTCGCAGCCGGCGAGCCCGGCGAGCAGCGGCAGCGCCGCAAGCAGCGTCGCGCGCCTACTCGTCATCATCGCCGCCCATCACCTCGCCGCCCTTCACTTCGACGGTGTCTTGCGCCACCACGGTCGCGCGTATCGTGCGCGAGCTGGCGGTGTTCAGCACCCGGATCTGCTCGCCCTGGCCGCCGGCCTCGAGTGCGCGCCCCTGCATCTGCATCGACAGCGCGCCGGCGCGGTAGAACACCCGCACCTCCGCATTCGCGTGCACGAGGCTGATCGGCCCGACATCGTGCACCGTCAACGGACGGTTCATCGAGACGTGCCGTTTCACCTCGAGCCCGATCGGGTCGCGATCCCTCGGCAGCAGGTCCATGACGACGTGCGGCAGCCGGCGCCTGTCGATGCTGTCCGACTGCACGACGTCGCCCGGCATCAGCGTACGCAGCGCGATCCACGCATCACTTACTACTGGCAACGGCCGCGCATCGGCCATGCCCGGCGCCGGCCAGTCGCCAGCACGTGCCGAGGCGGCGAGCGCGACCAGCGCCGCAAGCAGGGCGACGCCGAAGCGGCGCATGCTCAGCGCACCTGCGTCGTGGTCTGCATCATCTGGTCGGCCGCCTCGATCACCTTGCTGTTCATCTCGTACGAGCGCTGCGCCTGGATCAGGTTGGTGATCTCGGTCACCACGTTGACGTTCGACGCCTCAAGGTAGCCCTGCCGCACGTTGCCGACGCCGGGATCGGTCGGCAGTCCCTGCGTCGGATCGCCGGAGGCGGCGGTGGCGAGGAAGTTGTTGCCACCCTGGGCGGAAAGCCCGGCGTCATTGGCGAAGGTGTAGAGCTGCAGTCGGCCGACGGTGCTGGTCTTGCCGGCGGCGTCCGTGGTGACGACCTCGCCGGCCTGGTTGATCGTGACGTCGGTCGATTTCGGATCGATCGTGATGCCTGGATCGACCTGATAGCCCTCGTTGCTGACGATCTCGCCGGTCGGCGACAGCTTGAAGCTGCCGTCGCGCGTGTAGGCGGTGTCGCCGTTCGGCAGCTTCAGGCCGAAATAGCCGCGCCCGTCGACCGCGACGTCGAGCTTGTTCGAGGTCTGCGTCAGGCTGCCCTGCGAGGTGTCGCGGTTGACGCCGGAGTTGCGCACCCCGAGGCCGATCTGGGTGCCGGTCGGCAGTATCGTTCCGGTCTCCGACGACGCGGTGCCGACGCGGTCCGACGACTGATAGAGCAGGTCCTGGAACTCGGCCATCGAGCGCTTGAAGCCGGTGGTCGTCACGTTCGCGATATTGTTCGAGATCACCTCGACGTTGGTCTGCTGGGCCTGCATGCCGGTGGCGGCGATGCCGAGTGCGCGCAACATGGTCGCTAGCTCCTTGCTGTGTCGTTCAATTGTCGCGGCTGAGAGCAGCGATCATGTTGCGCTCCCGGTCGTTATCGTCGCTCAACATCGTCTGCAGCCGGTCATAGGCGCGGCTCAGCTCGGTCATGTTGGCGATCTCGTGCACCGGCTCGACCGTGCTGCTCTCGAGCGTGCCCTGCACGATGCGCGAGCCGGTATCCTCGCCGGCGATCGGCGTCATCGTCCCGGGATTGGCCGAGAACAGCCCGTCGCTAGTCTTTCGCATGCCGAGCGGATTGCTCGGTCGCGACGTCGCGATGCGCCCGACCTCCTCCACCGTGCCGTCGACGAGGAGGCTGATCGAGCCGTCGCCCCTCACCTCGAGGCTGGAGTAGTGATCGGGCAGGGTGATCGGGCCGCCATCCTCGCCGAGCACTGGCCGACCGGCGCCGTTCACGATCACATTGTCCGGCGAGACGTGCAGCCGGCCGTCGCGGCTGTAGCCGGTCGAGCCGTCGGCGGCCTGCACCGAGAAGAAGCCGTCGCCGGAGACCGCGAGGTCGAGCGGGTTGCCGGTCTTCTGCATGGCGCCGGCGGCCTGGTCGATATAGGTCGCGCGATCCTGCACGAAGGCGACCTGGCCGCCCGGCACGGCAAGGCGGTCGACATGGCTCTGGAACAGCTGCCGGTCGGCCTTGAAGCCGGCGGTCGAGGCGTTCGCGATGTTGTTCGCGACGACGTCGAGCTGGTTCTGCAGGGCGACCTGGGCGGAGAGGGTGACGTAGGTCGGGCTGTCCATGGGCGTGATCCTCCGCGGTCAGGGTCCGAGCAGACGCTCGATGTGATGCGAACGCTCGATCGCGTTTCGCACGGATATCAGCGGCAGCCCATCACGCTGGCGCAGCGTCGACGTCGCGGGCTGGATCGCGTTTCGCAAAGGGCCGGACGCCGAGATCCGCATCGCCGCCATCGCCGGCGCCGCCAGTGCGCTCGACGCGAGCGGCCCGGCGGCGCTCGCGGCAGGGCTGGCCGTCGGCAAC
>CAXTSD010000204.1:0-5041 GCA_964246775.1 uncultured Acetobacteraceae bacterium
CCCCCCCCCCCGGGCGGGGGCCCCCTCCCAAATGTGCGATGGGTGCCCGGTCCAGGGCAGAGCCCTGGCCTTACCTGTTTCAGCAGTAGGTTAGCCTTTGGCGGGGGTCGGCTTGCTGTCGTTTGCGGCGGCCGTCTCGCCCGGCTTCAGCACCGAGCTTATCGTCTCGCGCAGCACGATCACACGCACCGTCGGCGCGATCTCGACCTCGACCTCGCTCACCCCGTCGCGCACCTTTTGTACCGTGCCAATGATGCCGCCGGCCGTCACCACGCGGTCGCCACGCTTGATCGCCGCCAGCGTCGCGCGCAGCTGCTTGGCCTGGGTCTGCTGCGGGCGGATGAGCAGGAAGTAGAACACGATGAAGATCAGCACGATCGGCGCGAACTGCGTCAGCGTCGCCGCATTGAGGAAGCCGCCGGCGTCCTGCGCATAGGCGGGTGAGATCAGCAGGCTCATCGAGCGGCTCCTGGAGCGCAGGTTGGGTGAGGCGGGATTGTCGTGGCGACGGGCGGACCATAGTTTGCCGCCCTGCCCTGTCAAACCAACGCCGAACGGTGCCGACGCATGGATAGCAGCCTTCTCGCGCTTCTCACGCGCATCGCCGCGGCGTTGGATCGCCTCGCCCCGCCGCCGGCGCGGCCAGCCGATCTGTCGGCCGCCGACGCCTTTGTCTGGGAGCCTGCCGGCGGCCGCCTCGTCCCGGTTGCCGTCGTCTCGCGCGTCGACCTCGCGCTGCTGCAGGGCATCGCCGCGCAGAAACGCCTGTTGCTCGACAACACCGAGCGCTTCGCCCGTGGCCACCCGGCCAACAACGCCATGCTCTGGGGCGCCCGCGGCACCGGCAAGAGCTCGCTCGTCAAAGCCGTGCACGCCGCCGTCAACACGAAGGCTGACGCGGACGGGCGCTCCGGCCGACTGGCGCTGATCGAAATCCACCGCGAGGACATCCGCAGCCTGCCCGCGCTGCTCAACCTGTTGCGGGCCCAGTCACGACGCTGCCTGATCCTCTGCGACGACCTCTCCTTCGAGCGTGAGGACGCCGACTACAAGGCGCTGAAATCCGTGCTCGACGGCGGCATCGAGGGCCGCCCGGCCAACGCGCTGTTCTACGCCACGTCCAACCGACGCCACCTGATGCCGCGCGAGATGATCGACAACGAACGCTCGACCGCGATCAACCCAGGCGAGGCGGTCGAGGAGAAGGTCTCGCTCTCCGACCGCTTCGGGCTGTGGATCGGCTTTCACAATTGCGACCAGGCGACGTATTTCGCCATCGTCGAGGCCTATGCGGCCGACATGGCGCTGCCGATCGAGGCGGAAGCGCTGCGGGCGGCGGCGAGCGAGTGGTCGGTAACGCGGGGCGCGCGCTCGGGGCGGGTCGCTTGGCAGTTCATCCAGGATTTGGCGGGAAGGTTGAAGTAAGCAGTTCTTTTTCGAGAAAAAGAACCAAAAAGCTTTTGATTAATGAGACCTCACCAACAGCCCAGCATTTCCTAAAACAACAAAAGTTTTTTGCTACTTTTTTTCAAAAAAGTAGGCCTTTCTTACTTTGGGCCCACGATTACGATGATCTTCAAGCCTCCCATGTAGGGCTGCAGCGTCGGTGGCAGGGCGATACTGCCGTCCGGCATCTGATGCGTCTCCAGCACCGCGATCAGCGCCCGGCCGACGGCGACGCCGGAGCCGTTCAGCGTGTGCACGAAGCCGACCTGCCTGCCCTCGCTGGCGCGATAGCGGGCGTTCATCCGCCTGGCCTGGAAGGCGCGCATGTTGGAACACGAGCTGATCTCGCGCCAGGCCCGCTGACCGGGCAGCCAGACTTCCAGATCGTAGGTGCGGGCGGCGGCGAAGCCGGTGTCGCCGGCGCACAGCTGCATCCGGCGGAAGGTCAGGCCGAGGCCGGCGAGCACCGTCTCGGCGCAGCGCGTCATGCGCTCGTGCTCGGCGTCGCTGTCCTCGGGGCGGGTGATCGAGACCAGCTCGACCTTGCGGAACTGGTGCTGGCGCAGCATGCCGCGGGTGTCCCGCCCGGCCGCACCGGCCTCGCTGCGAAAACAGTCGGTGAGTGCGGCGAGGCGCAGCGGCAGCCGGGTCTCGGCGATGATCTCGCCGGCGGCGAGGTTGGTGAGCGGCACCTCGGCGGTCGGGATCAGCCAGCGGCCGTCGGTGGTGCGGAACAGGTCGCCCTCGAACTTGGGCAACTGCCCGGTGCCGAACAGGGCGGCGTCGTTGACCAGCAGCGGCACCGCCGCCTCCTCGTAGCCGTGCGTATCGACGTGCAGGTCGATCATGTACTGGCCGAGCGCGCGCTCGAGGCGCGCCAGCGCGCCGCGCAGCACGGTGAAGCGGGCGCCGGCGAGCTTTGCCGCGGCCTCGAAGTCCATCAGGCCGAGTGCCTCGCCGAGCTCGAAATGCTGACGCGGCGCAAACCCGTATTCGGGCGGCGGACCGGAGCGGAACAGTTCGACGTTGGCGCTCTCGTCGGCGCCGTCGGGGACGTCGGGGTCAAGGATGTTCGGCAGCACGGCGAGCGCGTCGCGCAGCTGAGCCTCGATCGACGCCGCCTGCTCATCAAGCGCGGCCGTGCTCTGGCGCAGCCCGACCGCTTCGCTCTCCAGGGCCGAACTGTCCGCCCCCTGACGCCGGGCCTGCGCGATCTCCTTGCTGATGGCGTTGCGCCGCGTCTGCGCCGCCTGCGAGGCGGCGACGTGGCGGCGGCGCTCAGTGTCGAGCGTCAGCAACGCCTCGGCCGCCGGCGCCAGGCCGCGCCGCGCCATCGCCGCGTCAAAGCCGGCCGGATCGTCCCTGATCGCCTTGATGTCATGCATCGGCGGCGATCTTCGGCTCGACCAGCCGAGCGCTCAGGATCGAGATTTCGTAGAGCGCGATCAGCGGCACGGCGAGGCCGGTCTGGGTGATGACGTCGGGCGGCGTCAGGATCGCCGCGGCGATGAAGCAGCCGACATAGGCGTAGCGACGGGCGCGGCGCAGCCCGCGGCTGGTGACTATGCCGGCCTTGGCGCACAAGGTCAGCGCCACCGGCAGCTGGAAGGCGATGCCGAAGGCGAAGATCAGCTTCATCACCAGCGCCAGATACTCGCTGACCTTGGCCTGCAACTGGATCTGCAGGCCGTCGGAGCCGGCCGGGGTCTCGAAGCTGAGGAAGAACTTCCAGGCGAACGGGAAGACGAAATAGTAGGCGAGTGCGGCTCCGAGCACGAACAGCACTGGGGTTGCGACCAGGAACGGCAGAAACGCGCGCTTCTCGCTGCGGTACAAGCCGGGCGCGATGAACAGCCAGAGCTGGCCGGCGATCACCGGGAACGCCAGGAACGCGGCACCGAAGAACGCCACCTTGATATAGGTGAAGAACGCCTCGTAGAGCGCCGTGTAGATCAGATGCGGCGTCTCGCCCTTGGCGCGCATGATGTTGGCGAGCGGCTGGGCGAGGAAGAAGTAGATCTTTCCCGACCAGTGATAGCAGACGCCGAAGGCGATCATGAACGCGGCACCCGACCACATCAGCCGACGCCTGAGCTCGACCAGGTGGTCGAGCAGCGGCATCGCCTTGTCGTCGATCACGTCCGCCTTGTCGGCGGGAGTGTCGAGTGGGGCCATGCGTCGGGTCGACGATCAGCCGGCGCGCGGCACGGCGCCGGGCACGGATCCGCGACTGTCACCCTGACCAGGCAGGCGCGTGCCCTGGTCGGATGCTGAATTGGCGCCGTCGCCCTGATCGAGGGACGGCGCGCGGGCGCCGCCCTGGCCGGGCGGGATGAAGGCCGGCGCCGGCGGCGCGACGGGTGCGGCTGGCGCCGGCGCGGCCCGGCGGGGGTCGGGCGGAACAAAGGCGGGCGCGGCGGAAGGTGCGGCGGCGCTCGTCATGGCGGACGTGTCGCCGGCTGTCGGCTCCGGCCGCATGTCGACGTGGTGGGCCGGCGGAAACGCCGGCGGCGCGTCGAGCGGGTCGCCCACGGCGCGTCTGAGGCTGCCGTCGGCGTCGATCGCCTTGGCCAGTTGACCGCGCAGGTTGAGGCCCTTGAGGTCGGAGCGCAACTCGGTCAGCGAGCTGCGCACCCCCTGCAGCTCGGTGTCGCGCACCATCTCGTCGACCTGGCCCTGGAACTCCGACGCCATGCGGCGCGCCTTCTTGATGAGGTCGGTCACGGTCTTGATGGCGACCGGCATGTCCTTGGGGCCGATGGCGACGAGCGCCACCACGCCGATCAGCGCGATCTCGGACCAGGCAAAGTCGAACATGCGAGACAGCTAGCACGCGGCGGCGCGTCGAAGGAAGGCGAGGGTGCCGGCCTGCCGTCGCGGCGCCCGCCATCACTGAGGCGCTTCCGGCAGCAGCTCCTCCCGGCGCGGCAGGTCGCGCAGGTCGCGCAGGCCGAAATGGGTCAGGAACTGCGGCGTCGTCGCCCACAGGGTCGGCCGGCCGGGCGCCTCCTTGCGGCCGACGGAGCGGATCAGCCCGGCCTCGAGCAGCGCGTCCATCGTCTGCTGGCCGAGGCTCGCGCCGCGCAGCGCCTCGATCTCCGCCCGCGTCATCGGCTGGCCATAGGCGATCACCGCGAGCACCTCCATCGCGGCGCGCGGCAGCCGCCTGGGAACGAAGACGACGCGGGTGAGGCGCGGCCCGAGATCCGGCGCGGTGCGAAACTGCCAGCCGCCGCCGACCTCGATGAGCTCGACGCCGCCGCCGGCGTGGCGCGCCTGCACGGCGGCGAGCACCGCCGCCACGTCCTGCCCCGCATCGAGCAGGGTGGCGAGAGCGGCCGACGTGACCGGCTCGACGGCGGCGAACAGCACCGCTTCGGCGAGCCGCACGCTCTGCCGGTCGACCGCCGCGGTGTCCTGTTCCCCGCTCATGCCTGCGGGTGACGTACGGGCGGTCGCGGCCGCAGCAGGATCGGCCCGAACGCCTCGTCCTGCCGCAGCTCCGCCCCGCCGGCCCTGGCGAGCTCGAGCCCGGCGAGCAAGGTCGCTGCCACGGCGCCGTTCCGCTCGTCGGCGCCGGGGTCGCGCTCCGGCA
>CAXTSD010000205.1:0-5037 GCA_964246775.1 uncultured Acetobacteraceae bacterium
GGCGGACGGGCTGGAGGCGACGCGCGACATGGTCGCGAGGCTCGGGCGGGCGAGCCGGCTCGGCGAGCGCTCGCGCGGCGTTCTTGACGCCGGCGCCGCCTCCTGTGAGCTGATCCTGCGCACGCTGGCGGACGGGTTGACCAAGCGACTGCAGGCATCCGGCACCTGAACCGCCCGCCTTGATGAACACGCCGGTCGCTGAGCGGGCCGGGCATCGATAAGGAGCATCTCGATGGACACACTGCCAATCGCGCCGGCGAGCAAGTCGGGCGCCCTGCCGTCCAAGATGAAGGCGGTCGTCGCCTACGCGCCAGGCGACTACCGGCTCGAGGAGGTCGACGTGCCGCGCGCCGGCCCCGACGACATCATCATCGAGGTCGAGGGCTGCGGCATCTGCGCCAGCGACATCAAGACCTTCCAGGGCGCGCCGTCGTTCTGGGGCGACAACAAGGGACAGCCGCGCTACGTCAAGGCGCCGATGATCCCTGGCCACGAGTTCCTCGGCCGCGCCGTCGAGGTCGGCGCCAACGTCGCCGCCGCCGGTCAATATAAGCTCGGCGACCGGCTGATCTCCGAGCAGATCGTGCCGTGCGAGCATTGCCGCTACTGCCTGCGCGGCGAATACTGGATGTGCGAGAAGCACGACGTCTACGGCTTCCAGAACAACGTCAATGGCGGCATGGCCAAGTACATGCGGTTTCCGAAGGAGAGCCGCACCCACAAGGTGCCGGACGGTATTCCGATGGAAAAGGCGGTGCTGACCGAGCCCTATGCGTGCTCGGTGCACGCGGTCAACCGCGGCCTGATCCAGCTCGACGACGTGGTGGTGCTGTCCGGCGCCGGCCCGCTCGGCCTCGGCATGGTCGGCGCGGCGCGGCTCAAGAACCCGTCCAAGCTGATCGTGCTCGACGGTAAGGAGGATCGCCTCGAGCTCGCGAAGAAGTTCGGCGCCGACATCGTGATGAACCCGTTCAAGGAGGACGTGGTCGCCAAGGTAAAGGCGCTCACCGACGGCTACGGCTGCGACGTCTACATCGAGGCGACCGGCCACGAGGCGAGCGTCACGCAAGGGCTGAACATGATCCGCAAGCTCGGCCGCTTCGTCGAGTTCTCGGTGTTCGGCCACGAGGTGACGGCGGACTGGTCGATCATCAGCGACCGCAAGCAGCTCGACCTCTACGGCGCCCATCTCGGGCCCTACTGCTACCCGCTCACCATCGCCGCGATCGGCGACGGGCGGTTGCCGACCGAGGGCGTCGTCACCCACAAGCTGCCGCTCTCCGAGTTCGCCCATGGTTTCGACCTGATGAAGAAGGGCGAAGGATCGATCAAGATCGTGCTGATCCCGGAGTAGGTCCCGGAGTAGATCGAGTAGTGGATCGCGCGCGCGTAAGGCCAGCTTAGAGGGAAACACGACGTGATGGCAGCCGCACGTGTCAGGCCGGGTCTGAGGCTCGCATTGGTGTCGGGTGCCGTCGTCATCCTGTTTGCGGCGATGGCGCTCGACACCAAGGTGGTGAAGCTCGGCTCCGATGCGGACGTCCAGTCCGACGTGTTCTCGCCCGCGACCTACGGCAAGTCCGAGTTTCCGAAAGTGCAGTCGCTGATCGAAAGCCACGCCACCGACGCCGCGACCGTAGCGGCGGCGGTGACCAAGGACGCGGCGGCGGCGGGCAAGCAATACGGCGTCGCCGCCGAGGCGGGTCCCGAGATCGCGGTCAAGTTCAACGGCAAGCTCGGGGCGGAAGACTCCGGCGTCTACGCCGTCGCCGTCGCCGGCGTCCCCGATCAGGTCAAGATCAGCCTGCAGACCGGGCCGGCGATCAGCGGCACCGATCTGCGCGACGGCACCGGAACGATCAGCTTCGGGCAGTTCAGCAACCAGATCGACTACCAGAACGCCGGGTCGGCGCTCAACAAGGAGATGAAGAAGCAGGTGCTGAGCAAGCTCGACACCAGCAAGCTGTCGGGCAAGACGGTCTCCGTCGTCGGCGTGTTCCAGTTGAGCGACGCCAGCAACTGGCTGGTGACGCCGGTGAAGCTGGACGTGCAGTGAGCGCCGCCCTGGACCGCGGCCCGGCGCCGGCGGACGCGCTGCTCTCGGCCCGCAACATCGCGAAGTCATACGGCAACACGCATGCCTTGAAGGGCGTCAACTTTGATATCCGGCGCGGCAAGGTCACGACGCTGTTCGGCGAGAACGGCGCCGGCAAGTCGACGCTGATGAAGATCCTGTCCGGCGTGACGACGCCGACCTCCGGCAGCATCGAGCTCGACGGCAGCCAGGTCACGTTCGCATCCACCGTGGACGCGCGCGATCACGGCATATCGATCATCCACCAGGAGCTGAGCCTCGCGCCCAATCTCAGCGTGCGCGACAACATCTTCCTGGGGCGCGAACTGCGCCACGCGACCGGCGTGGATTTCGCCGAAGAGGCGCGGCAGACGAAACTGCTGATGGCCGAGCTCGAGGAGGACATCGAGCCCGCGACCCTGGTCGAGGATTTGCGCCTCGGCCAGCAACAGATCATCGAGATCGCGCGGGCGCTGTCGGTCGACGCGCGCATACTGATCATGGACGAGCCGACCTCGGCGCTGAGCGCGACCGAGGTCGAGGTGCTGTTCAAGGTCATCCGCGACCTGACCGGCCGCGGCGTGTCGATCGTCTACATCTCCCATCACCTCGAGGAGGCGCTCGAGATCACCGACTACGCGGTGGTGCTGCGCGACGGCACGATCACCGCGACCGGCGAGGCGAAAGACATCGACCTGCAATGGATCGTCCGCAACATGGTCGGCGATCACTACGATCGCGGCTCGCCGCCCGGCGGCTACGCGTTCGGCGACGTCGTCTTGTCGGTCGAGGATGTCTGCGTCGCCGACACGTCGGGTTCGGGCAACCTCGTCGTCGATCACATGTCGCTCGAGGTGCGGGCGGGCGAGATCGTCTGCATCTACGGGCTGATGGGCGCGGGGCGCACGGAACTGCTCGAATCGATCGCCGGACGCGTGCCGATGCTCGCCGGGCAGGTCCGCCTCGGCGGCGAGCGGATGGCCGGGCTCAGCATCGCCGAACGCATCGCCAAGGGGCTGGTCCTGGTGCCGGAGGATCGTCAGCGCGACGGGCTGGTGCAGACGATGTCGGTGGGCGAGAACCTCTCGCTCGCCAATATCGGCGCGTTCGTCAAACGCGTGCTGACCTCACGCTCGCGCGAACGCGAGATCGTCGAAGATTCGATACGCAACGTCCACATCAAGACCGCGGGCGGCAACGTGCCGATCGGCTCGCTGTCCGGCGGCAATCAGCAGAAGGTGGTGATCGGCAAGATGCTGGCGACGCATCCCAAGATGATCATGCTGGACGAACCGAGCCGCGGCATCGACATCGGCGCCAAGGCGGAGGTGTTCCGCCTGCTCGGCGAAAAGGCGGCGCAGGGACTCGCGGTCGTCTATTCGACGTCGGAGGTTCAGGAGTGTCTGAGCGTCGCGCATCGCATCGTCGTGATGCGCAGGGGCAGCATCTCGGCGGAGTTCCGGCCTGACGTTTCCAAAGAGGAGATCATGGCCGCCTCGGGCGAAGCCGTGGTTGGCTGACAACGGACAATAACCAGAGCTCCCCCGACCATGACAGATGTGACCCTTCCCGCGAAACGTAGCCGAGGCGCGCTGACCGGCAACCTCGAGATCGGCAGGTTGCTGCTCGAGGGGCGGGCGTTCTTCGCCCTCATCGTCATCATCATCGTCTTCTCGCTGCTGTCGCCATACTATTTCTCGCTCGCCAACTTCCTCACCATGGCGTCGCACGTCGCGATCTTCGGCATCCTCGCGATCGGCATGCTGCTCGTCATACTCAACGGCGGCATCGATCTTTCTGTCGGATCAACGCTCGGGCTGTGCGGCGTGATCGCCGGCTTCCTGATGCAGGGCGTGACGTTCGACGCGCTTGGCGTCACCCTCTATCCGCCAATCTGGGTCGTCGTCGTGCTGACCTGCCTGCTCGGCGGGTTCGTCGGCCTGGTCAACGGCGTGCTGGTCGCGCGCTTCAAGGTCCCGGCCTTCGTCGCGACACTCGGGGTCATGTATGTGGCGCGCGGCGTCGCATTGCTGATCACCAACGGCCTCACCTACAACAACCTCGGCGGCAAGGCGGCGCTCGGCAACACCGGTTTCAACTGGCTCGGCTTCAACCACCTGTTCGGGATACCGATCGGCGTCGTGGTGCTGGCGGTCGTCGCCTTCGTCGGCAACCTGGTGCTGAGCCGGACCGCGTTTGGCCGCTGGCTCTACGCCTCCGGCGGCAACGAGCGTGCGGCGGAACTTTCGGGAGTTCCGATCAAGATGGTTCAGGTCGCCGTCTACGTGCTGTCCGGCGTCTGCGCCGCCGCAGCCGGGCTCATCCTGTCGTCGCAGCTCACCTCGGCCGGGCCGACGGCGGGCACCAGCTACGAGCTGACGGCGATCGCCGCCGTGGTCATCGGCGGCGCCGCCCTGACCGGCGGCCGCGGCAATGTTCGCGGCACACTGCTCGGCGCCTTCGTCATCGGCTTCCTGTCCGACGGGCTCGTCATCATCGGCATCTCTTCCTACTGGCAGACGGTGTTCACCGGCGCCGTCATCGTGCTGGCGGTGCTGCTGAACGCCGTTCAGTATCGCCGCAGACCAAAAACCTCGGGCGCCAGCGCGAACCGTCCGCCAGCCGCGGCACAGCCAGGCTAGTTTCAATATTGTGTCGATACCAAAATAGTGTCATCAATCGATGATACCTTTCACCAAAGAGGAACGCTCATGTCCAGGAAACAGAAACTTCTGACGCTCACCGCGCTCGTTCTGGCGGCGCCGGTTCTGGCGGGATCGCTGAGCCCGGCCGCCGCCGCCCAGGGCGGGCTGATGTCGATCATCGTGAACGATCCTTCCAACCCGTATTGGCTCACCGAGGGCCAGGTCGCCTCGGCCGAGGCGACGAAGCTCGGCTACAACGCGACGGTCGGCGCGTCGACGGGCGCCACCAACACCGAGAGCACCCGGATCGACCCCGCG
>CAXTSD010000206.1:0-5030 GCA_964246775.1 uncultured Acetobacteraceae bacterium
GCCATGCCGGCCCCGGCAGACCAGCAGCGGCACCGGGGTCTCGCCCCGGCGGAAGCGCAGCCCGACCGCCACCGTTCCGCCGTCATGCACCAGCAGCCCGGCCTCGGCCACGCCCAGCCGCGCCGGACCCGCGATCGCCTCGCGGATCAGCCGGCGACGCTCGCGCCGTAGGATCGGGTCGCCGTCGGTATCCTTGCGCTCGCGCTTGGCTTCGCTGACGCTCATCTTCTGGTCGCGCCGGAACAGCCAGTTCTGCAGCCCGACATCGGCGCCGCCCGCCACCAGGAAAACCACGCAGGTCGCCCCGAGCAGCGGCGCCGCCAGCGCCGTGAACGTGCCCTGCACGCAGCGCAAGCCGCAGCCGGGCCCCAGCACCAGGGCGTTGAGACCGCCGGCGAGCAGCGCCACCAGGATCGCCGCCAGCGACGCCACCTTCACCAGCGACTTCACCAGCTCGATCAGGGTGCGCAGCTTGAACAACCGCTTCAGCCCCTCGGCCGGATTGATGTGCTCCAATTTCGGCGTGATCGGGTCGGTGGCGAACGGCACGCCGCGCAGCATCGCCATCGCGCTCAGCACCACCAGGCCGACCACCAACCCGGCGACCGGAGCGACGCTCGCAATCGCCGCCTGCCGCACGCTCGCCGTCACCGCCCGCAGACCGAGGCTGAAATCGCCACCCGCCACGTCGCCGGCGGTGGTGAACATCGTCTCGCACACCGCTACCACCGTGCCGCCGCCGAGCAGCAGGAACCCCGTGCCGCCGATCAGACCCGCAGCGCTGGTCAGGTCCTTGCTGCGCGCCACCTGCCCCTTCTTGCGCGCCTCGGCCAGCTTCTTCTTCGACGCCGGGAGCGTCTTCTCCTCGCTCTGGTCGCCGGCCATCGCCTACTCCCCCGCCAGGCGGCGCAGCGCCTCGCCGAGATGCAGCAGCGGCGCGAGACCGTCCCGCAGATAGCCGATCAGGAACACCGCGTACAGCGGCAGTCCGACGACGTGCACCAGGCCCTTGGCCGACATCGCCAGGTCGAACACGTTGAGCTGCGGCGCGAAACGGCTGACCAGCGCCAGCGACAGCTCCACCAGTATCATCGCGACCAGCAGCGGCGACGCCAGCAGGAAGCCTGACACGAGGATGTGGTCGAGGATGCCGAGCATCTGCAGCCCGGCATCGGCCGCCACATGCGGCGCCGCGGCCAGCGCCGGCCATACGGCGTAGCTGTCATAGACGCCCTCGATCAGCAGGCGCATGCCATCGTCGAGAAAGAAGATCGTCACCAGCGTCAGCACCAGAAGCGTGCCGGTGATGCCGGTCTGCGCCTCCTGCGACGGATCCGGCAGCACCGCGCCCCGCGATCCGCGTTGCTGGTCGATCAGCTCGCCGGCGGCCTCGGCCGCCCAGAACGGTGTCGCGAACAGTATCCCCAGCACCAGCCCGACGAACGTCTCCTTCACCCCCAGCAGCAGTAGCGGGACGCCGGCGATCGGCTGTGCCTGCAAGCCGGCGACCAGCGTCGGCGCCAGCGGCAGCGCGAGCGCGATCGCGACGCCGCCGCGCAGCAAACCGGTCAAGCCGAGACGGGTGGAGAGCGGCAATATGCTGAGCAGCCCGAACATCCGCGCCGTGGCGAGGCCGAGCGCCGCGAGCAGCACGCCGGCCTGGCTGACCAAAGCGAGCGAGGCGTTCGGGGTCATCCGCGGCGCCCGCTTGCCTCAGCCATGGGCGCGGAGCACCAGATCAGGGGTTCGGTCGCAGCGGAACCCCAGGATCGCCGCCACGATGACCCGCGGCACCGGAAGCCTCGTCATACAATGTCCGAAACTGGCGTCGATGTTGGGACGTGATGATACGGGCAAACCTTTCCTACTCCGGCGGAGGCTGCGTGCCCGCAAGCATCGCGGCAAGCTCGTCCCGTAGGCCAGGCGTCACGCTCAGCAGCATGTCCACGATCTTTTGGGCCTTGGCCCGGGCGGCTGGATCGGGATCGTGACGTATGGCGATGCTGGCCCAGTAGGCGGATCGTACGCCGAGGGCGGGATCGACTCGCTGCACGGCGGGATTCACCGCCACAACGAAATAGTAATCGGCCAGCAGGATCGGCGCTGATCGCTGGCCGTGCGAGGCAGCCACACGCCACAGGGAGGCGGCTCGGGCCCGATCCGGCTCGACGCCGTCGCCGTTCCAGTACTGCTGCCCGAGTAGCAGGCATGCATTAGCCTGCCCCTGACTGCTGGCCTTTTCGAGCCACGCTGCCGCCTCGACCGGATCGCGCGTGACGCCGCTCCCCTGCAGATAGATCTGCCCCAGATCGGTTTGGGCATCAGCCACGCCAAGCTCCGCACTCTTGCGGATCAGCAGGAGTGCCTTGGTGTGATCCTGCGGCACACCGAGCCCAAGTAGATATTGGTTGCCAAGTGCCGCATAGGACACTGCTACGCCCCGTTCTCCGGCCAGCGTGTAGAGCTGGGCGGAGCGCAGGTAGTCCCGCTCGCGGCCGTCGCCATGGAAATAGCAATCGCCAAGAAGCTCGGTGGCCAGGGGATCGCCGAGCCGCTCCGCCTTCTCGAAATAATCCGCGGCTTTCCGGTGGTCCTGTTCGACTCCCGCGCCAGACCAATACAGCAGGCCGAGACCTTGGGACCCGGCAGCGCTCCCTCGTCTATCCAGCTCCCGGTAGATTGCGGCCGACGCAGCGTAGTCGCCGCGATGGTTGGCCGCCTTCGCCCGATCAATCAGCTCCGAATCAGCGCCGGTCCTGAGCAAAGGGGTGGTCTCGTGAACGGCTTGTGCTGCCGGCGCAACAGGAGGCTCGGTCGGTATGGTCATCCGGCAAAGCCATCAAAGGTCGTTGGAGCATCGATTGTCACAGGTTCGCTCATCGCCACAAGCTCCTAGCGCACGGTCAGCGGAAACCGGTCGAGAACCATCTGCGTCTGGCGCACCAGCGGCCCCGCCAGCGCCGGCCCGATCAGCACGATGGTGACCAGCACCGCCACCAGCTTCAGCACCTGCGGCAGCGACTGGTCCTGGATCTGCGTCACCGCCTGCAGCAGTCCGACCAGCAATCCGACCGCCGCCGCCACCGCCAGCACCGGCGCCGACAGATACAGCACCAGCAGCAGCGTCGCGTTCAGCTGGTGGGTGAACTCGCCGCTATCCATAGCTGAGCACCAGCCCGTGCGTCAGCCGAGTCCAGCCGCTCACCAGCACGAACAGGAAGATCTTGAACGGCGTCGAGACCACCAGCGGCGAGACCATCACCATGCCCATCGCCATCAGCACGTTGGACACGATCAGGTCGACCGCGATGAACGGCAGATAGAGCAGGAACCCGGTCTCGAAGGCGCGGGTGAGCTCGGAGATGACAAAGGCCGGGATCATGATCAGCAGATCGTCGCTGCGCGCATCCTGGTAGAAGTCCGGCGGCCAGATCCGCTGCGCGGCCTGCAGCAGGAAGTCGCGCTCCTGCACCGTCGCGAAGCGCGCCAGGTAGGCCCGCAGCGGCTCGGCGACCGACAGCCCCGCCGACCGCAGCCCCGCCCCGGTGGCGAGGTTCACGTCCGGCCCAGTCAGACGGCCATACACCTGGCTTACCAGTGGCGCCGACACATAGGCGGTCAGCACGATGGCGATCGCATAGATCACCAGGGTGGGCGGCGTCTGCTGGGTGCCGAGCGCGTTGCGGACCAGGAACAGCACCACCGAAATCTTCAGGAACGCCGTCGTGGTGATCACCATGAACGGGATCAGCCCGACCGCCGCCGTCGCGATGATGACCGGCAGCAGGCCCGGCCCGAGACCACCCATCGACGCATCACCCATCCTGGCCGATCCAGACCACTTGCACCCCGAGGCTGTCGCCCACCGCGACGATATGCCCGCGCCCGATGCGCCGACCCTGAGCCATGATGTCGACCGGCTCGGCCGCGTCGCGCGGCAGCTCGAAGACGTGGCCTGGCCCGATCGCCTCGAGCTCGGCCAGCGGCAGCTCCAGCCGGCCGAGCTCGCACACCAGCCGCACCGGCAACTCGTCGAGGCGGGCCGCAGCCTCGGCGCCGTCGCTGTCGTCAGTCATCATCCAGTCTCCAAGTCCGGCCGCCCGCGCGGGCAGACGCGGCGAGATCACCGCCAGGTTTCGTCCGTCCCGCCGCGCCCGCCAGCAGATGCGCTCGCCGGCCACGAGCAGCGTCTCGCCCGCCGGGCCAGGCGCGTCAGCGAGGATGACGTCGCCCCGCCCGACGCTGCGCAGCGCCGCGAGCGGCAGGTCGGTCGCCATCGCCCGCACCCGCACCGGCACCGGCAAGCCCGGCATCGGCAGCCGCAACGCCGGCATCCGCTCGAGCGCGTCAGCCAACGCGCGCCCCGCCGCGGCGGAGAGGTCGAGCAGCAACGCGCTCGCGTCATCGCCGTCACGGCAATGAAGCCCAGCCTGCAGTTCGCCCAGCCAGGCGCTCGCCGGCGCCGGCGACAGCCGCACCGACAGCTCGGGCCGGCCGGCCTCCAGCCGCGTCAGCACTGGTTCCAGCGCCAGTTCCAGCAGCAGGCAGGCCGCCTCCGGCCCAGCCGCGACCGCGGCCGGATCAAGCCGTGCCAGCAGCCGTTCCAGCAGCCGGCGCGGCAGCGTCAGCTGGCCCGCCTGCTCCCCAAGCGCCTGCTGCCCAAGCGCCTGGCCGCCGAGCGCCAAGACAAGACGCACCGGGTCGTCGATTTGCGACGGGGCTGGACCGAATTCGACCGAGAGCGGCACCGCCGCCAGGGGTGGCCGGCGGCGCGCCAGCACGCGGGCGAACCGGGCCGCCTCCGGCGTGATCCGCGGCGGCTGATAGGGTGCTCGCTCCATCGACGCCGCTGGTGCCGTCAACCCGGTCGCGCCCGGTCTCGGAATGCGACGTCCTCGCTCTCCGTCTCCTCGCGCCACGCCTCGCGAGCGGCTTCGCGTCGGGCGAGCTCACCGTTGAGCAGCGCCGCCGCCTCGGCCTCGCGCGACGCCGCGACGCGAACCGTGTGGGCCGCCCGCGTCGCCTCGACG
>CAXTSD010000207.1:0-4588 GCA_964246775.1 uncultured Acetobacteraceae bacterium
GGCCAGGGGCTTTGCCCCTGGACCCCATTAAAGGCGGAGCCTTTAAAATCCATTTTTTACGCTTCGATGGGCAAGCTCCGTCGGTTGGTAAAAGTGCTGAAAGGCTTCGCCAAGAAAGAATAATAAACGCGGGTCTGGGGTCGCTCGACCCCAGCGGGTCCAGGGCAGAGCCCTGGCCTTGTCTTGCTGCTTACTGAGCCATGTCCGTTACCCTAACCCTCACCCGCGCCCCCCGCCGGCGCGGCAATGCGACGTTGAATGCCGGGCTGATCCTGTTCGGCCTCATCATCGTATTCAGTTTCCTCGGCCCGCTGGTCTGGCACGCCGACCCTTACGCGCTGCATCCGAACGACGTGCTGGCTGCGCCGTCCGCCGCGTTTCCGCTTGGCACCGACGAGCTGGGCCGCGACGGGATGTCGCGCCTGATGTCTGGCGGCGCCTCCACCCTGCTGGTCAGCCTGCCGGCGGCGCTGCTCGCCTTTGTCGTCGGCGCCGTCTACGGGCTGGTCTCGGGTCTCGCGCCAAGCTGGCTCGATGCGGCGTTGATGCGGCTGCTGGATGCGATTTTGGCGCTGCCCGGCCTGGTGGTGCTGATTTTCTTTGCGGCTCTGGTGAAGCTCGGCACCGGCAGCCTGATCCTGCTGCTCGGCTTGATCTCCTGGCCTGGCCTCGCGCGGCTGGTGCGCAACGAGACGCGGGCGCAGCGCGACCGCGATTTCGTGCATGCGGCACGCCAGCTCGGCGTCTCGACCTGGTATATTGCGCGGGTGCATCTGGTGCGGGTGATGGCGCCGGTGCTGGTGGTCAACGGCACGTTGCTGGTCGGCGACATGATCTTCTCGCTCTCCGCGCTGTCGTTCCTCGGCCTCGGCGTGCAGCCGCCTTACACCAGCTGGGGCGGGCTGCTGGAGGAGGCGCTGTTGCTGATCGCGCTCAGCCCATGGTGGCTGATCCTGCCGCCCGGCCTGCTGATCTTCGCCTCGCTGCTTGCCGCCTCGATGGTCGGCCAGGGCCTGCTTGCCCGCGCCGGACGCGGCGCTTGATCATCGCCGGACGCGGCGCTTGAACGCGATCAACACGGCGTCCGCGGTGCTGAGCGTCGAGAACCTCGGCGTCAGCCTGCCGCGCGGCGGGCGGCGTATCAGCGTCCTCGACCATCTGGATTTGCGCATACCCGCCGGGCAGATGCTGGCGCTGGTCGGCGAGAGCGGCTCGGGCAAGACGCTGGCGGCGTTGTCGGTGATGCGCCTGCTGCCGGCGGGGGCGGCGACCAGCGGCCGGGTGCTGCTGCGGCGCGCCGACGGCGTGACCGACCTGCTGAGCCTGTCCGAGCCGGCGATGCGCCGGGTGCGCGGGCGCGACATCGGCATGGTGTTCCAGAACCCGCTCGCGGCACTCAACCCGTCGCACACGATCGGCCGGCAGATCGCCGAGAGCCTGCGCGCCCACCCCGACGCCGCCGGCGTGGATCGCGCGGCGATACGCGCCCGCACCGTGCGGCTGCTCGACGAGGTCGGCATCGCCAACGCCGCCGACCGCCTCGACGACTACCCGCACCAGTTCTCCGGCGGCATGCGCCAGCGCGCCACCATCGCCATCGCGCTCGCCTGCGGCCCGCGCCTGCTGATCGCCGACGAGCCGACCACCGGGCTTGATCCGCTGGTCGCGCGCCAGATCATGGCGCTGATCGCCGAGCTGCGCCGCTCGCGCGAGATGGGGGTGCTGTTCGTCACCCACGACCTGTCGATCGTGGAGGCGCACGCCGACATCGTGCACGTGCTGTATGCCGGGCGTACGGTGGAGCAGGCGCCGGCCGACGGCTTCTTCGCCGGCAACGCGCATCCCTACAGCCAGGCGCTGCTCGGCTCGGTGCCGCGGCTCGGCCAGACCCGGCTGCGCAGCATCGCCGGCACCCTGCCCGAGCCGGAAGCCCGCCCGCCCGGCTGCCGCTTCGCGCCGCGCTGCCCGCGCGCTCGCCGCCGAGCCGGAGATCATCGTGCTCGACGAGCCGACCTCGAGCCTTGACGTGTCGACCCAGGCGATGCTGCTCAACCTGCTGAAAGATCTGTCGGAGGAGCGCGGACTGGGCTATATCTTCATCAGCCATGATCTCGCGACGGTAAGCTTTCTCGCCAGCCGCATCCTGGTCCTGCGGTCAGGTCGCGTCGTCGAGTTGGCGTCCGCGGCACAGTTGGTGCATCATCCGTCGGAGCCCTACACGGCGGCGCTCGTCGCCGCGGCCCCGAAATTGCAGGGCACTCTTGATCCCTGACGGCGGGCGGCGCCGCAGGGATGTCGCCACGCTTCTCGGCACTGCGCCGGCAGACCGGAGGCGGCACGGCATCGTCACGATAGGAGTACGACCAGTTGGTCCAGTTAGTTCTTCACTACATCTACCTGAGCGGCGGCTTGCTGGCGGTGATGCCGCTGCTGCTGATCCTGACCATCGCGGTCTCGCTCGAGCGCTGGTGGCTGCTCACCCGCACGCTGCGCGCCGGCAAGATCATCCAGCGCAAGCTGCGCGGCGTCGCCTATGGCGACATCGACGGCCTACGCCGCGTCGCCTCCGAGCAGGCGCATTCGCTGCAGGGCCACCTGATCGAGACCGCGATCGCCTCGCGCGGCGAGAGCGCCGAGCAGATGGACGGCCATCTCGAGGAGGAGATCATGGACAGCATGCCGCGCATCACCCGGCTGATGTGGATACTCGACACCGCGGTGACCATCGCGCCGCTACTCGGCCTGTTCGGCACCATCATCGGCATGATCCAGGCGTTCAACGTGCTGTCCGCGCATGGTGGTCCGGCCGAGGTCACCGGCGGCATCGCCGACGCGCTGATCTCCACCGGCGCCGGCCTGCTGATCGCGATCGTCGCGGTGTTCTTCATGAACTTCCTCAACACCAAGACGCGCCAGATCGTCCACCAGATGGAGCTGATCAAGCTCGGCCTGGTGAACCGTATCCACGGCAACGGCGTGGTCCGCGACCCGCTTGACGCCCGCACCGCGACGCTGACCCGCTCCTACGCGACGGCGGGAGCCTGAGCCATGGCGCGCAGACACTCCGTCCTCGAGGAATCGCACGCCCGGCTCGAGATCGTGCCGATGATCGACATCATGATGTTCCTGCTGGTGTTCTTCGTGATGATCGCGCTTCGCATGATCCCCGACGCCGGCGTCCAGATGCAGCTGCCGGGTGCCTCCACGGCGCAGCAGATGCCCTCGACCCAGGTCGTCATCGCAATCGACGCGCAGGACCAGATACACGTGCAGGATCAGGTCTACAGCATCGACGCGCTGCAGAGCTTCCTGCAAGGGGTGAAGAAGCAGGCCAACGCCAACGTCGTCATCGCCGCCGACAAGAGCATCAACTTCCAGCAGGTGATGGACGTGATGGATGCGGTGCGCCGGACCGGCATCACCGATGTCGGCCTCGCCACCAAGCAGGACTGACCGGTCACGATCGAGGCATGCCCGCTAGCGTGTGCCTCGATTGTCGGTGCATCGCCTCCGCCTCGGTGATAATCTGGCCGCCAAGAGGCTCGGCTGGCAGGCGACTGCGGTTGCGTATCTCCTAGGCAGCACGTCCCGGCCCGAACCCGAAGTTGGACCGCGGTCCTGATGACAGGGAGACGCGCCGATGGCGACCGTGCTCACCAAATCTCCGCTCGTCGCGACGAACGAACTGCCGGCAATACGACGGATCGGCCTCGCCGACCTGCGCGACGTGCTGGCGCATGGCGTCGACGACTTCCTCGCCATCCCGACGCAGCTTGTCTTTCTCTGCCTGATCTACCCGGTGGTCGGCCTGCTCGCCGCGCGGGTGGCGATCGGCGGCGACCTGCTGCCGCTGCTCTATCCGCTGGTCGCCGGCATCACCCTGCTCGGACCGGTGCTCGCCGTCGGCGTCTACGAGCTTAGCCGACGCCGCGAGGCCGGGCAGCCGGTCTCCTCGATCGACGCCTTCGCGGTGCTGCGCGCGCCCTCGTTCTTCGCCGTCGCCCTGCTCGGCATCATGCTGCTCGCGGTGTTCATCGCCTGGCTGGCGGTGGCGAAAGGGCTGTATGCCGCGACGCTCGGCGCCGGCCAGCCGGCGGATCAGCCGCTCGCCGCCGGCGTGTTCGCCGAGCGGCTGATCGATCTTCCGGCCGGCTGGACGCTGATCGTTGTCGGCAACGCCGTCGGCCTGCTGTTCGCTTTGCTGGTGCTCACCATGACGGCGATCTCGGTGCCGATGCTGATCGACCGCCCGGTCTCGCCGTTCACCGCCATGCACACCTCGATGCGCGCCGTCGCGGCGAACCCGCTGGTGATGGCGACCTGGGGCCTTCTCGTCGCCGGCCTGCTGCTGCTCGGCTGCGTGCCGCTGTTCATCGGCCTCGCGGTCGTCATGCCGATCCTGGGCCACGCGACCTGGCACCTGTATCGCAAGCTGGTAGTTTGAACGATAAGGTTAAGACAAGGCCCAGGGCTGTCGGCCGCACCTAGTCGAGCAGGGCTCACATGACGACCTGCCGAGCGTCAGCCGCCAGGCCACCCAAGAATGCGGCCCGGGGGGGGACGGGGGCGCATTGACGGGCAGCCCCCC
>CAXTSD010000207.1:4598-5029 GCA_964246775.1 uncultured Acetobacteraceae bacterium
CGCATGAATGCGGCCAGGCTGCTGACGGTGCCGATTGACGGGACTGCGCAGCAGTTCTCCGCCCACACGGTTGGCGGTGTGGTAACCCCTGCGCAGCAGCTGCTGCAGGTGGTGCCTACCGGCGGTCCGTTGCTGGTGGAGGCGATGGTCAGCAACCGCGATGTCGGCTTCGTGCATACCGGGCAGCCCGTGGCTCTCAAGGTCGAGACTTTCCAGTTCACCCGCTATGGCTTGCTGAACGGACACGTGGTCGACGTGAGCCCGGACGCGACTGTTGAGGACAGGCGGAAGCCGGATCGCAACGGCAAAGACGGCCTGGAGGTGCAGAATGGCGACGCTCCTGAGACTGAGCCATCGCACTACGTGGCTCATATCGCACTAGGTCGCGTGGACAAAGCTGATCCACTGTTTGATAGTAGCCAGCTTGGCGA
>CAXTSD010000208.1:0-3786 GCA_964246775.1 uncultured Acetobacteraceae bacterium
GCCTTGCCCGCCACCAGCGCCGCGTTGGTCGCCACGTCGCCATGCGCCGCCTCGCGCGTCGGCGTCACCTCGACGCGGGCCAGCACTGAAGGCGCGAGGCCGGGCACGGCGTCGGCGAGGGCGGCGACGACGCGCTCGCGCATGATCTGGAAAAGGTTCTCGGTCATCACTGCGACGTAGACGGCACGGCGAAAGAAGGCCAGGGCTGTCTGCCCAGCGCACGGCGCGCCGCCACTTTCATGACAAAAGCTTTTTGGTTCTTTTTCTCGAAAAAGAATCGCTTTCTTTTCGTTTTCCTGCTTCACCCCGGCACCGACAGGTCGGTCAGCCGCCGGTGCTCATCAATCGCATACCGGTCGGTCATTCCGGCGATATAATCGGCGACCCGGCGCGCCGCCTCGGCGGGCTCCGCCTGCCCGGCCTTGCCGCGGCAGGGGTCGGGCAGGGTGCGCGGATTGTCGTGCAGCAGTTCGAACAGGTGGGCGGTGACGCGGCGCGCCTTGAGGGTCATCCGCTCGACGCGCCAGTGATGATAGACGCGGGCGAACAGGAACTTCTTCACCGCCCGGTTCGCCTCCGCCATCGCCGGGCTGAAGCCGATCGTCGGGCCGCTCGCCTCGCGCACGGCATCGGCGTCGGCGGGATCAAGCGACGCGAGGCGCGAGCGGCTCTCCGCGATGAGGTCGGTCGCGAAGCGGTTGATCACGCGCCGGATCATCTCGTGGCGCAGTCGCGAGTCGTCCTCGGCGCCAAGTCGCCCTGCCTCGGCGAGCGCCTCGCCGATGACCGGCAGGCCGGCGACGTCCGGCAGAGCGACGAGGCCGGCGCGCAGTGCGTCATCGAGGTCATGGCTGTGATAGGCGACGTCGTCCGCGACGGCGGCGACCTGCGCCTCGGCCGAGGCGTAGGTGTCGAGCCGCAGGTCGTGGCGGGCGTTGTACTCGGCGACGGTGGGCGTCGGGTGACGCACTGGGCCGTTGTGCTTGGCGAGACCCTCCAGCATTTCCCAGGTCAGGTTGAGGCCGTCGAACCCGGCGTAGCGGCGCTCGAGCCTGGTCACCAGGCGCAGGCTCTGCGCGTTGTGGTCAAAGCCGCCGAACGGCTTCATGCCGGCATCGAGCGCGTCCTCGCCGGCGTGGCCGAACGGCGGATGGCCGAGATCGTGCGCCAGCGCCAGCGCTTCGGTGAGGTCCTCGTCCAGCCCGAGCGCGCGGGCGATCGAGCGGGCGATCTGCGCCACCTCCAGGCTGTGCGTGAGGCGGGTGCGGAAGAAGTCGCCCTCGTGATTGACGAAGACCTGGGTCTTGTACTGCAGCTTGCGGAAGGCGTCGCAGTGGATCACCCGGGCGCGGTCGCGCCCGAACGGGCTGCGCGCCGAGCCGCCCGCCGCGACGCCGGTGCTGGCGACGCCGGTCTCGGCGTGCAGCCGACCGCGCGACGTCTCGGGTCGCACGGCGTAGCGGGCGAGCGTCACGAGTCGTGCCCGATTGTGTGTACCAGCCGTATCTCGACGCCCGGACCGCCGCGCGCGGCGGCGGCGTCGTGGCCGTGATAGGCGCCGTGATATTCGGTCACGATGGCGAGGAAGAGGTCGCTCGTGCGGCCCGCCGGGTCGACCAGCGCGCTGCCGATGCCCTCGCTCTCGGCACCGCTGCTAGCGCGATCCTGCTGCGGATCGAGCGCCCGCAGGGTGCTTCCGGCGCGGGTTTTGACCCAGGTGTCGCGGGCGGCGAAATAGGCGGTGGCGGCGGGCAGCCCGTTCGGCGTCATGCGCCTGACCGAGCAGGTCGGCGCGCCGCCGGCCTCGATGAGCACCGCATAGTCGGCGAGCGGCGTGCGAAAGAACCAGCCGCGGCCGGCGGCGTCGTGCAGGTAGGCCGACGCCTCGACCTCGGTCATCACCCGAAAGCCGCGCTGCGCCGCGAGCGCAGTCACCGCGTCTTCGGCCGGGAAGGCGTCAAGGCAGACGTCGCGCCACACCGCGGCGAGTTCGTCGGCCGCCTTAAGGCCGAGGACGACCGGCACGTGACGCGCCCGCGATTGATGCGCGACGGCGTGCGCGGGCCCGGGGCAGGCGGCGAGCAGGCAGAGTGCCGCGGCGCCGCGAAAACCGTTCAGCCGCATCGCCCTCGCCTTCCCCTATCGCGCGTCTGGTCTAGCGGGACCGGCACCGGGCCAGCAATGGCGACGTGCCCCCTTCTTTCCGACGGCGGTCCCGCCTATCTTGGCAGGATGAGCGAGCCCGTGTTTTCCGTATCCGAGCGTGCCGCGAGGCGCATCGCCGAGATCGTCGGCGGCGAGGCTCCGTCGGCGGCGCTTCGGGTCGCCGTGCTGGCCGGCGGCTGCAGCGGCTTTCAATACAAGTTCGAGCTCGACGGCACGGCGCTGCCGGACGACGTCGTGGTGCCGGCCGAGGGCGCCCGCGTCGTGGTCGATCCGGCCAGCCTCGACCTGCTCGGCGGCGCCGAGCTTGACTATGTCGAGACGCTGATGGGCGCCCACTTCACCGTGCGAAATCCGAACGCCACCTCGGCCTGCGGCTGCGGCACCAGCTTCTCCATCGACTGACTACGCCCGCCGGTGAAGATCGCGACGCTCCTGCAAGACGCGCGATGAAGATCGCGACGCTTCCGCAAGACGCGCGATGAAGATCGCGACGCTTCCGCAAGACGCGCGATGAAGATCGCGACGCTTCTGCAAGACGCGCGATGAAGATCGCGACGTGGAACGTCAACTCGGTGCGGACCAGGCAGGCGCATGTCTGCCGCTGGCTGGAGGCCAACGCGCCCGACTTGCTGCTGCTGCAGGAGATCAAGTGCGAGGCGCACCAGTTCCCCGACCGCTTTGCGAAACTCGGCTACTCGGCGGAGATCGTCGGCCAGAAAAGCTATAACGGCGTCGCCGTGCTCGCCCGGGCGCCGATCACCGTCACCGCCCGCGCCCTGCCCGGCCTGCCGGACGACGACGCGCAGGCCCGCTATATCGAGGTCGCCTGCAACGGCGCGCGGTTCGGCAACCTGTATCTGCCGAACGGCAACTCCGGCGGCGAGGCCGGCTACGACTACAAGCTGCGCTGGATGGAGTGCCTCGCCGAACGCGCCGAAGTGTTGCTTGGCGACGACGTGCCGCTCGCCTTGCTCGGCGACTACAATGTCTGCCCGGCCGATGACGACTACTTCCCAGGCACGCTGCCGCCGAGCGACGCGCTGTTGCGGCCGCAGACGCGCGCCCGGTTTCGCCGGCTGCTCTGGCATGGTCTGACCGACGCGGTGCGGGCGCTGCGCCCGAGTGGTGCTGTGTGGACGTTCTGGGACTACCAGGCCGGGTGCTGGCAGCGCGACCGCGGGCTGCGCATCGATCACGCGCTGCTGTCGCCGACGCTCGCCGAGCGGCTAGTCTCGGCGGCGCCGGACAAGCAGGTGCGCGGCGAGGAGCAGCCCTCGGACCACGTGCCGCTGGTCATCGAGCTGGCCGACTGAGCCAGCCGTTTAGCGCCAGTGGGCGCCTTCCCAGAACCAGCGACCATGGCGTGGTATCCAGCGGCCGGGCAGGTATTCGTGGTAGCCGACCCGGCGCACCACCCAGCGGCCGGGCAGCCAGACATAGGCGCGGCCGTCCCAGTGCCAGTGCGCGCGCTCCAGCACGTAACGCGCCGGCGGGCCGGGCGGCGGCGGCGGCGCGACATAGGCCGGCTCGGCCGGGATCGGCGCGTAGGCGGGCGGCGCGGCGGATGGCGGCGGGGTAGGTTGGGCGGCCGCGGTGGCCGCGGGCAGCGCGGCGGCGGCG
>CAXTSD010000208.1:3796-5004 GCA_964246775.1 uncultured Acetobacteraceae bacterium
AGGTTTTCATCAAGGCCTCCTTGCCGCCGATCTACGCCCGCCGCCGGTAACGGTTGTCAGCGCAAGCGTTACGGAGAGCAACGCAGGTAGGGAAGCCTAGATGTCGGCGTAGACATGCGTCTCCGCGGCGCCGCCGGGCTGGGTCACCGCGCCGAGGTGCGCCGGGCCGACGAGCTGGGCGTATTTCCAGATCGCGCCGCTGTTGTAGTCGGTCGGGCGCGGCGCCCAGGCCTCGCGGCGGGCCGCGAGGTCGGCTTCGGACAGCGCGACGCTGATCGTCCCGGCATCGGCGTCGAGCGTGATCTCGTCGCCGTCGCGGAGCAGCGCGATCGGGCCGCCGAGTGCCGCCTCCGGCCCGACATGCCCGACACAGAAGCCGCGCGTACCGCCGGAGAACCGGCCGTCGGTGATCAGCGCCACCTGCTCGCCCATGCCCTGGCCGTAGATCGCCGCCGTCGTCGACAGCATCTCGCGCATTCCCGGGCCGCCGCGCGGACCCTCGTAGCGGATGACGATGACGTCGCCCGCCTTGTAGGCGCGCTGCTGCACCGCGGAGAACGCGTCCTCCTCGCTGTCGAAGCACAAGGCGGCGCCGGTGAAGCGCCGTCGCGCCAGGCCCGCCACCTTCACGATCGCGCCGTCCGGCGCGAGGTTGCCGCGCAGGCCGACCACGCCGCCGCTTGGCGAGATCGCGCGGCTCACCGGATAGACCACGTCCTGGTCTTCGGGGAACACGACGCCTTCGAGGTTCTCGGCCAGCGTCCTGCCGGTCACGGTCATGCAGTCGCCGTGCAACAGCCCGGCATCGAACAGCGCACGCAGGATCACCGGAATGCCGCCGACCCGGTGCACGTCGAGGGCGACGTACTTGCCGCCGGGCTTGAGGTCGGCGATATACGGCGTGCGGCGCATGATCGCGACCACGTCGTCCATGGTGAAGCGGATGCCCGCCTCGTGGGCGATCGCCGGCAGATGCAGCCCGGCATTGGTCGAGCCGCCGGTCGCACCCACGCACACCGCGGCGTTCTCGAGGCTGCGCGGCGTCACGATGTCGCGCGGCCGCAACTGCCGCTCGACCAGCGCCATCACCGCCCGGCCGCTCGCCGCCGCCCAGGCGGCGCGCGCCGCGGTGGGGGCCGGGGCGCCGGCCGCCCCCGGCCGCGCGCGCCCGCGCGAATGACGTGCTGAACAACTTGGTGGCGGCCGGC
>CAXTSD010000209.1:0-4999 GCA_964246775.1 uncultured Acetobacteraceae bacterium
GTGCTGGCCGCGCATCAGCGCATCGAGCTGCTGGTCAACAATGCCGGCGTCGCACTCGGCGGCCGGTTCGAGCAGGTCGCCGAGGCCGATTTCGAGTGGCTGTTCGGCGTCAACTTCTGGGGCGTCGTGCGCATTACCCGGGCGTTCCTGCCGCTGCTCCGACAGGTTGACGAGGCGCGCCTCGTCAACCTGTCGAGCGTGTTCGGCCTGATCGCGCCGCCCGGGCAGACCGCCTACGTCGCCAGCAAGTTTGCCGTTCGCGGCTTCTCGGAGTCGCTCCGTCACGAGCTTGCCGGCTCGCCGGTCGGCGTCACCGTGGTGCATCCCGGCGGCGTCAACACCGCGATCGCGCTGAACGCCCGCGTGCACGCAAACGCCACCGCCGAGGAACTCGGGCAAGCGGCGCGATCCTGGCGGGCGGCGCTCGTCCTGCCGCCCGAGGTTGCCGGCGAGACCATCGTGCGCGCGGTCGAACGGCGCCGCCCGCGCGTGCTGGTCGGCCGCGACGCGCGTCTCGCCGCGCTGGTCGAGCGCCTGTCGCCGGTGTCGTATTGGACGCTGCTCGCCCGCCTCGCCAGGCGCCGGGCGCGATGACGGATCTTTGGAAGGATCGCCACGATGAGACGTTTGTTGAGCCGGCTGATCGCGGCGGCGGGGCTCGGCTTCGCCGGACTGGTCGCCAATAGCTGGCGCACGGCGCGCCGGGTCGAGGCGGCGCTGCCGCCTTCGGGGCGCTTTCTCGACGTCGACGGCGCCCGGCTGCACTACACCGATGCCGGCGACGGCCCGGCGATCGTGCTGATCCACGGGCTCGGCGGCCAGCTGCTGAACTTCCCGAAGGCGAGCCTCGCGCCGTTGCTGGCGGAGCACCGGGTCGTCGCCATCGATAGCCCGGGCAGCGGCTACTCCACCCGCGGCCTGACCGCGCCCGCGAACCTTGGCGCCCAGGCGGCGACGGTCGCGCGCGCGATCCGCGCCCTCGGCCTCGCCCGGCCGATCGTCGTCGGCCACTCGCTCGGCGGCGCGCTCGCGCTCGCACTCGCGCTCGACCATCCGGACTGCGTCGGCGGCCTCGCTCTGGTGGCGCCGCTCACCCATCTGGCCGAGCTGCCGGCGCCGTTCCAGGGTCTCGCCGTGCGCTCGCGCCTGCTGCGCCTGCTGATCGCCTGGACGATCGCGATCCCGTCCAGCAAGCGCAACAGCAAACGCAACCTCGCCGTGGTGTTCGGCCCCGACGCAGTGCCGGCGGAGTTCGCGACGCTGGGCGGCGGCCTGCTCAGCCTGCGGCCATCGAGCTACTACTCGGCCTCGAGCGACTTGATGGCGGTGGGCGACGACCTGCCCGGCATGATCGCGCGCTATGCGAGCCTCACGATACCGGTCGGCGTGCTCTACGGCACCGCCGATCAGGTGCTTGACCCCGGGCTGCAGGGGCAGAGCATCGCCGACAAGGTCGAAGGGCTCGAGCTCGAGCTGGTCGAGGGCGCCGGGCACATGCTGCCGGTCACCGCGCCGGAGCGCACGATCGCCTTCATCGAGGGCGTCGCGGCGCGGATCGCCGCGGCCGGATGAAAGCGATGCGATGTCGGTATGAATAATTGACAGCGCCAGCTGACATGACGGATAGTCAAAACAAAACGGGAAACGGCCATGGCAATCATCGAGACGTTGCAGAACGACACACCCATACCCGCCGGCAAGGGGAGCACGAGGGGGCGCGGCCGCGAGCTTGCCGCCTATCCGGCGGCCGGCCAGCGCCGGTTCTATCTCGGCCTCGTGGTCGCGGTCACCATCTCGCTGTACTATCAGCTGTATGTCGTCGGCGCGGTGGCGCCGCTGATCATGCAGGACCTGCAGATGCCGTTCCTGTATTTCGTCACCGTGCTGGCGCTCAGCAACCTGATCGGCGCCGGCGCCTCGCTGCTGGCCGGACTGTCCGACCGTTTCGGCCGCGCCAACCTCGTCGTCTGGGGCCAGCTCATCGTCGGGCTGCTGGTGCTGCTGGTGCAGCCGAACATGCACACCCGGCTGAGCTGGTCGGTCTGCGCGGTCGCGGTCGGCTTCATCGAGGGCATCATCCTGGTCGCCACCCCGGCGCTGATACGCGATTTCTCGCCGCAGGTCGGGCGGGCGACTGCGATGGGCTTCTGGACCGTCGGCCCGGTGCTCGGCAGCCTGCTGGTCAGCTTCATCGCTTCGACGACGCTGTCGAGCCTGGTGACCTGGCAGAGCCAGTACGAGATCGCCGGCGCGGTCGGCGTCGTGATGTTCATCATCTCGTTCATGATGCTCAAGGAGCTGCCGGCGCAGATACGCGACCAGATCATGGTCAGCGTGCAGGACCGCTCGCTGGTCGAGGCGAAGGCGCGGCGCATCGACGTCGAGGCGAGCCGGCGCAATCCGTGGAGCCAGATGCTGCATCTCGACGTGATCGGCTCGGCGCTCGGCGTCTCGACCCTGCTGCTGTTCTACTACACCTCGGTTGCGTTCGGCGTCATCGTCTCCGTCGCCCTGTTCGGCTTCAGCGTCGAGAAGGCGAACAGCCTGGCGAACTGGTCCTGGGCGACCAACGCGGTGGCGTTGATCATCTCCGGCGTTGCCTCCGACCGGCTCGGTGTGCGCAAGCCGTTCATGCTGATCGGCGGCCTCGGCGCCCTAGCGACGATGATCTGGTTCCTGTCCCAGGTCGGCTACCATCCGAGCTACGCCAAGCTCGCCTTCATCACCACGCTACAGTCGATCTTCACCGGCGCCGCCTACACCGCCTGGATGGCGAGTTTCACCGAGACGGTGGAGGCGCGCAACCCGGCCTTGACCGGAACCGGGCTCGCCGTCTGGGGCTGGATACAGCGACTCGTCGTCGCCGCCTCGTTCTTCGCCTTGCCGGCGGTGGTCAACACCGTGAACGACATCGTGCAGGCGCCGATCTATCTCGGCGCGCTGCACGCGGCGCAGGCGGCGCACACGGCGCCGAGCGCCGACCTGATGGCGCATCTCGGCGCGCTTGGCCGGGCGGTGCAACTGGCGCCCGGGCAGTGGCGCACCTGGTTCTGGATCTGCTGCGCCGGCATTGCGCTGTTCCTGGCGCTGATCTTCGTCATGAAGGGCCGCTGGAGCCCGGCGGCGGCGCAGCGCGATCAGGAGGAGCACAACCGGCTGGTGCAGCAGGAGCTGCAGCTGCTTGCCGGCAAGCGCACCGCCTGAACCTGCCTTTCGCCGGCTACTCCTCGGCCAGCTCCTCATCCGAGGCGCCGGCCCAGGAGGTGGCGGCGAGCGTCGCCTCGCCGCCGAGCGGTTTGCTCTCGGGCGGATCACTCGCGTTCGCGTCGTTGTCGTCCGCCGCGCCGGGCATCGTCTCGGACTGTGTGCCGGCGACCGTGGCGGCCGGATCAAGCGGCGCCGTTCCGGCGGCGTCCGGATTGTCCGTTGGGACATTTGGGTCTGACATGCGTTGCTCCCTCGCGTGTCAGCGCGAACGCGGACGGGCCTCGAGCGTTCGATACCGTAATCGTTGAGGGACACCGTCATGCGTGAAGCCGTCATCGTCTCGACCGCGCGTACCCCGATCGGCCGCGCCTATCGCGGCGCCTTCAACAATACCCAGGCGCAGGCGCTCGGCGGCCACGCCATCGCCGCGGCGGTGGCGCGCGCCGGCGTCGATCCGGGCGAGATCGACGACGTGATCATGGGCTCGGCGGTGCAGCAGGGCGCGCAAGGCGGCAACATCGCCCGCCAGAGCGCGCTGCGCGCCGGCCTGCCGGTAACCGTTGCGGCGCAGAGCGTCGACCGGCAATGTTCGTCGGGGCTGATGGCGGTGTCGATCGCCGCCAAGCAGATCATCGTCGACGGCATGACCGTCGCCGTCGGCGGCGGCCTCGAATCGATCTCGCTGGTGCAGAACGAGCATTCGAACACGTTCCGCGCCCGCGATCCGTGGCTCATGGACAATCTGCCGCAGACCTACATGACGATGATCGAAACCGCCGAGATCGTCGCCGAGCGCTACGGCGTCAGCCGCGAGCAGATGGACGAATACGCGCTGCAGTCGCAGCAGCGCACCGCCAAGGGCCAGGCCGACGGCATCTACCGCGACGAGATCGTGCCGATGAGCGCGGTGATGACGGTCGTCGACAAGGCGACCGGCGCCACCTCGGAGCGCGAGGTCACGCTCGAGCAGGACGAGGGCAACCGGCCGGAGACGACGCTCGCCGACCTCGCCAGGCTGAAGCCGGTGTTCAAGGGCGGCCAGCGCGTCAAGGAAGGCCAGTTCATCACCGCCGGCAACGCCTCGCAATTGTCCGACGGCGCCGCCGCCCTGGTGCTGATGGAACGCGCCGAGGCGGAGCGGCGCGGCCTGCAGCCACTCGGCCTCTATCGCGGCATCGCCGTCGCCGGCTGCGACCCGGACGAGATGGGCATCGGCCCGGTCTTCGCGATCCCCAAGCTGCTGAAGCAGCACGGCCTGTCGATCGACGACATCGGCGTGTGGCAGCTGAACGAAGCCTTCGCCGTCCAGGTGGTCTACTGCCGCGACAAGCTCGGCATCCCCGACGAGCGCCTGAACACCACCGGCGGTGCAATCTCCATCGGCCACCCCTATGGCATGAGCGGCGCCCGAATGGTCGGCCACGTGCTGCTCGAAGGCCGCCGCCGAAAGGCGAAATACGGCGTGGTGACGATGTGCGTCGGCGGCGGCATGGGCGCGGCTGGGTTGTTCGAGATCTTCTAGGCGAGGCAAGGCGAGGGGCTTTGCCCCTCGACCCCATTAAAGGCGAAGCCTTTAAAATCCAATTTATTTAGATTGTCTGGCGTTGAGCGGCTGAGCGCTCCTCTACCCGCCGAGGCTCTAAATGAATGCGGGTCTGGGGTCGCTTGACCCCAGCGGTGTCCAGAGGCAGAGCCTCTGGCCTTGCCTGCCTGCCATAGCCATGCCTGGGCTTGGCCTTGCCACGACTTACCCGGCTGCGCCGCACAGGAGCCCCCCAATGTCCAGTGCCGG
>CAXTSD010000210.1:0-4998 GCA_964246775.1 uncultured Acetobacteraceae bacterium
CGGGCGTCGCTCGCGGAAATGCGGGTGTCGTGCCAGACCGCCTCCACCATGGGCCCCCCTGAGGGTCCCCCTGGGGCGCGGACGCCGGCGGGCTCAGCCCGCCGTCTCCGGCTCGCGCGTGGTGCCGCTCTCGTCGCCATCGTCCTCGGACGGCGTCGCCCGCGGCGTCGCCTCGGTGTAGCTGAAGTCGAGCTTGCCGTCCTTGACGGTGACGTTGACGGCGCCGCCCTTGACCAGCTTGCCGAACAGCAGCTCCTCGGCGAGCGCCTTCTTGATGTGGTCCTGGATGACGCGGGCGAGCGGCCGAGCGCCGTAGAGCGGATCAAAGCCGCGTTCCGCCAGCCACTCCTTGGCGCCCGAGGACAGCTCGATCGTGACGTTACGGTCGGCGAGCTGCGCCTCGAGCTGCATGACGAATTTTTCCACGACGCGCGCGACGATCTCCGGCGTCAGGCCGGCAAAAGCGATGATCGCGTCTAGACGGTTGCGGAACTCGGGAGTGAACAGTCGCTTGATCGCCTCCTCATCCTCGCCTTCGCGCGTCGTCCGCCCGAAGCCGATCGCCTCCTTCGCCATGTCCGAGGCGCCGGCGTTGGTTGTCATGATCAGGATGACGTTGCGGAAATCGACCAGCTTGCCGTTGTGGTCGGTGAGCTTGCCGTGATCCATCACCTGCAACAGGATGTTGAACAGGTCCTGATGCGCCTTCTCGATCTCGTCGAGCAGCAGCACGGCGTGCGGATGCTGGTCAATCGCGTCGGTCAGCAGGCCGCCCTGGTCGAAGCCGACATAGCCGGGCGGGGCGCCGATTAGCCGCGAGATCGAGTGCCGCTCCATGTACTCTGACATGTCGAAGCGGATCAGCTCGATGCCGAGCGTCGAGGCCAGTTGGCGCGCCACCTCGGTCTTGCCGACGCCGGTCGGGCCGGAGAACAGGTAGTTGCCGATCGGCTTCTCCGGCTCGCGCAGGCCGGCCCGCGACAGCTTGATCGCCGCCGACAGCGCCTCGATCGCGCGGTCCTGACCGAACACCATCGCCTTGAGGTCGCGCTCCAGCGTGCGCAACGTCTCCTTGTCGTCGTTGGAGACCGATTTCGGCGGGATGCGGGCGATCTTGGCGACGATCTCCTCGACGTCGCGCAGCGTCACCGTCTTGCGGCGCTTGCTCTCGGGCAGCAGCATGCGGGAGGCGCCGACCTCGTCGATCACGTCGATCGCCTTGTCCGGCAGCTTGCGGTCGTTGATGTATTTGGCCGCCAGCTCGACCGAGGCGCGTATCGCCTCATCGGTGTAGCGCACCTTGTGGTGCTTCTCGTAGTTGGTCTTCAGCCCGCGCATGATCTTGATCGCGTCCTCGATCGACGGCTCGTTCACGTCGATCTTCTGGAAGCGCCGCACCAGCGCGCGGTCCTTCTCGAAATAGTTGCGGAATTCCTTGTAGGTGGTCGAGCCGATGCACTTCATCGAGCCGTTGGCGAGCGCCGGCTTGAGCAGGTTCGAGGCATCCATCGCGCCGCCGGATGTCGCTCCGGCGCCGATCACGGTGTGGATCTCGTCGATGAACAGCACCGCGCCGGGATGCGCCTCAAGCTCGGTCATCACCGCCTTGAGCCGCTCCTCGAAGTCGCCGCGATAGCGCGTGCCGGCAAGCAGCGCTCCCATGTCAAGCGCGAAGATCGTGCTCTTCGCCAGCACCTCAGGCACGTCGCCCTCGACGATGCGCTTGGCCAGACCCTCGGCGATCGCGGTCTTGCCGACGCCGGGGTCGCCGACGTAGAGCGGGTTGTTCTTGGTGCGCCGGCACAGTATCTGGATCGTCCGCTCGATCTCGTTCTCGCGCCCGATCAGCGGGTCGATCTTGCCGGCCGCCGCCTTCTTGTTGAGGTTGACGCAGTAGTTGGACAGCGCGTCCTGGTTCTTGCGGCCCGGACGCTCCTCGCGCTCGCCCTCCTCCTTGCCCTCGCCGCCGCCCTGGCCCTGCGCCGGACGGCTGCCGGTGCGGCCCGGCGCCTTGGCGATGCCGTGGCTGATGAAGTTCACCGCGTCGAGCCGGGTCATGTCCTGCAGCTGCAGAAAGTAGACGGCGTGGCTCTCGCGCTCGCTGAACAGCGCCACCAGAACGTTCGCCCCGGTCACCTCGTCGCGGCCGGAGGACTGCACGTGGATGGCGGCGCGCTGCACCACGCGCTGGAAGCCGGCGGTGGGCTTGGGTTCGGCGTTGCGGTCGGTCGCGAGGCCGGAGAGATCCTTGTCGAGAAACTCGATCAGGTCGGCGCGCAGCTTGTCGAGATCGACGCCGCAGGCGCGCAGCACGGTGGCGGCATCGCTGTCGTCGGCGAGGCCGAGCAGCAGGTGCTCAAGCGTCGCGTATTCGTGGCGGCGTTCGCTGGCGAGCGAAAGGGCGCGGTGCAGCGTCTGTTCGAGATTGCGTGACAGCATGGTCTATGACGCTCCTTCGCGGACCCGGGATCGTCGCCCCGGAACCGCCAACACACAAGGGCGAAGATCGGAGCGGGCGGCCGGGTCGTTCAACCGTCGAGGACTAGATGTGGTCTCGCCGAGCCGCATCCAATCCCCTATCCAATCCCCGTGCCAGGGCAGGACGCGCAACAGGTTTTCGCCGCCGTGCCGGGCTATAAAGAGTGAGCAGGCAGCGCCGCCACACCGCAACCACGCCCGGTCACTCCTTCTCGCCCGTCACTCCTTCTCGCCCGTCACTCCTTCTCGCCCGTCACTCCTTCTCGATCGTGCACTGCAGGGGATGCTGGTTCTGGCGCGCCAGATCCATCACCTGCGTCACCTTGGTCTCGGCGACCTCGTAGGTGAACACGCCGCACACGCCGACGCCGCGCCGATGCACGTGCAGCATGATGCGCGTCGCCTCGTCGCGCGTCTTCTGGAAGAATCGCTCGAGGACGTGGACGACGAACTCCATCGGCGTGTAGTCGTCGTTCAGCATCAATACCTTGTACATGGCAGGCTTGCGCGTCTTCGGCCGAGCCTTGACCACCACTCCGGTATTCGGGCTGTCGCCCTTTTTGTTGTCGTCATCGCTCATCGTCACTACTTCCTGCCGCCGTCATGCGGCGCATCGCGACGGGGCCCGACGCCGGACGCGAGGCGTGCACCCGCCCCGCTCGCGGGCGTTCGGCCAAGCATATCGGAACGCACGGGCGGTCGAAAAGAGCAATGGCGAGGCGGCACGGCGCACGTCGCGAAAACAAGACAGGCCGGCGTGAACCGGGCCTGCAGAAACAGAGAAGGCCCGGCATGAACCGGACCTGCAGAAAACAGAGAAGGCCCGGCGTGAACCGGGCCTTCAGGTGCGCCGTGAGGCGCGACGCTCGGTTCGGTCGATGCCGGACCTCTTGACAGCCTTATCAGGCGCGGGCGGCCACCATGTCAACCGCGGCGGAGACGCGCGCGGTGATCGGGGCGGCGGCCTGCTCGGCGAGCCGCATCGAGCTCTCGGTGATGCGGCCGGTCTCGCTCATCGTCTTCTCGACCGCCGACTTGGCGAACCCCGCCTGCAGTTCGACGGCATCGCGCAACGTCTTCACGCCCGTCATCGCACGCATGGCGGACAGCGTCTCTTCGAACGAGGTCTGGGCATTGGCGGCGAGCCGCGCCGTGAGATCCTGAATGCCAGCCGACCAGATCTGGCCGGACTTCATCAACGCCTCCAGATTGGCCTGGCCAAAGGAGACGAATTGCTCTGCTGACGTCATCTGCTGCTTCCTGTGCTGCGTGGGCCGGTTCAGCCCGGTTCTCTGCCTCTTCGCTCACCACGCATCATACGGCATGCTGCAGTGCACACGCGTGTCGTAGCGGAGTCCTGCAAGCCGCGTCAATGGAAATTGTGCATCGCACAACACTGGGATGCGCGCGCCCCCAGCCGCCGCGATCCGCGACATGCGCCGCTTCCGAGCGCAGCGACGGCGGAATACGATGCCTTGATAACAGGTTGTTAACCGTCGTCGTTCAACAATGCTGGACAGTTCGCGACGCACATTGTTAGCTTGTCGTCACCGGCGACCGACGACTGGTATCGGTGACGACGACTGACGACCTTGGGGGATGTTCGGCGATGCACGTCTACCTGCGCCTGCTTGGCGCGGCCCTGGTCGTGAGGCCCCTGGTCGTGGTCGCGAGGCAAATCCGCGATCGGGGCGAGCCGGCGGCCGGGCTGCGTCTGCTGCTACGCCTGCTCGCCCTCGCAGCACTCGCAACCGGGCTGCCCGGCGCCGCCCGGGCGCAGGTCGGCTCGGCCCGCTACAGCTCGATCGTCGTCGATCAGGCGACCGGCAAGGTGCTCGAGGCGGCAAGCCCGGACGATCTGCGCTACCCGGCAAGCCTCACCAAGCTGATGACCCTCTACATGGCGTTCGAGGCGGTGCGCGACCGGCGCATCGGGCTCGACCAGATCGTTCCCGTCTCCGCCCACGCCGCCTCGATGGAGCCCTCCAAGCTCGGCCTGCTGCCCGGCACGTATTTCACCGTCGAGGACGCGATCTACGGCATCGTCACCAAGTCGGCGAACGACGCGGCGAGCGCGCTCGGCGAACTGCTCGGCGGCGACGAGGATCGCTTCGCCCAGATGATGACGCTGCGCGCCCGCGCGCTCGGCATGCGCAACACCACGTTCCGCAACGCCTCCGGCCTGCCCGACCTCGAGCAGCAGACGACGGCGCGCGACCTCGCCGTACTCGCCCACCACCTGATCTCCGACTTTCCGGACCAGTACCACTACTTCAGCACGCCCTCCTTCACCTTCCATGGCCGGACCATCTTCAATCACGACCGGATGCTGCAGAGCTATGACGGCGCCGACGGGCTGAAGACCGGCTATACGACGCTCTCCGGCCGCAACCTCGTCACCTCGGCGGTGCGCGGCGGCGTGCGGCTGATCGGCGTCGTGATGGGGGCGAGTTCCAACGTCGAGCGCGACGGCCAGATGGCCGGGCTGCTCGACGACGGCTTCGCGACCATGGGCGGCCC
>CAXTSD010000211.1:0-3694 GCA_964246775.1 uncultured Acetobacteraceae bacterium
GCTCGTTCGTGCTGGTTCGGGACACTAGCGCATTGTTTTCGTGGCCTGCTCATCCCAGAAGTTCGAAGGCGAACTTCTGGGGCAGGACACTACCGCCTGATCGGTTCCGCGGCGGTCGGGCTCGCCGCCATCAGCATCGACGCGGCGGCCTCGGCGGAGTCGGCCGGGTGCGGAAAGCCGAGGCGGGTGAGGCCGGACGGGCCCTCGACATCGGCGCCGTCGGCGTCCACCGCGTCGAGCCGGGTGCCGTCGTCGCGCGCCGCCCAGCGATCGGCGAGCGCCGGCAGCATCGCCGCGATCGCCTGGCCGACGGCGGGGTCCGGACGCAGCGAGCCCGCATCAAGACGCGCCGCGCGGCCGAAGCCGGCGACGATCAGCCCGGCCTGCGGCACCAGCCGCCAGAGCGAGAAATCGGCGAAGTCGGCATAGAACGCCGCATACGGGTGGCGGGCGATCCAGCGCGCCTTGAGCGCCGGATCGTCCTCGCGCGACGCCTGCCCGGTGACCGTCACCCTTGGCGTGGTCTGCGGGTTCGGCCCGCGCGCCTCGCCCTGCACCATCACCGAGCAGCCGGCGGCGGCGACCAGGTGACGCGTGTGCTCGGACAGGCCGGAGAGCAGCATCAGCAGCGCGCCCTCTCCGTCCACCGCGTGCGTCACCAGCGAGACGAAGGGCAGGCCGTCGCTGAGGGTCGCGAGGCTGGCGCTGCGGCTGCCGCGCAGCAGGCGGCGCGCCTCAAACCCCGCCTCCGGCCAGCCGGGCATGACGTTGCGTTCGGTGTCCTGTGTCATACTGCCGTCCGATATCGTGAAGAGCCGCGTCCCGCATTGCGCCACACTTCCGGCCGAGAGCATACCGCCATGAAGCCGCCGCCATGAAGCAAACGCCATGAAGCAGACCATCGTGCTGGTCGATGACGACCGCAACATCCTGACCTCGGTGTCGATGACGCTCGAGCAGGAGGGTTTCCTCGTCCGCACCTACACCGACGGCGAGAGCGCGCTGCAGGGGCTGACCAGCAAGCCGGCCGACCTAGCCGTGCTCGACATCAAGATGCCGCGCATGGACGGCATGGAGCTGCTGCAGCGGCTGCGCCAGCGCTCGGCGATGCCGGTGATCTTCCTGACCAGCAAGGACGAGGAGGTCGACGAGCTGATGGGCCTGCGCCTCGGCGCCGACGACTACATAACGAAGCCGTTCAGCCAGCGCCTGCTGCTCGAGCGCATACGCGCGCTGCTGCGCCGCAACGAGAGCAGCCGCGCCGAGGGCTCCGGCGCCCCGGCGGGCGGGCTGATGGTGCGCGGCGACCTGCGGCTCGACGAGACCAAGCATCAGTGCGCCTGGCGCGACGCCGACATCCAGCTCACGGTGACGGAGTTCCTGCTGGTCAAGGCCCTGGCGACCCGGCCGGGGATGGTGAAGTCGCGCGACGGGCTGATCGACGCCGCCTATGGCGAGAACATCTATGTCGACGACCGCACGATCGACAGCCACATCAAGCGGGTGCGCAAGAAGTTCCGCGCCGTCGACGACACGTTCGACCGGATCGAGACGCTGTACGGCATCGGCTACCGCTACAAGGAGGGCTGATGCCGGACGCCGCTTCGCCCGCCCTCGGCAGGCAGGGCAGGCGCAGCAGCGCGCCGCCTCTGCGCACCGGCGCGCGTCGGCGCGCGCGCTGGGTCTCGCCGCTGCGTCGTCCCGCCCGGGTGGCATGCGGGCGGGGCCGCGCCGGGGGCGGCGCTGGGTGTCGCCGCTGATGCGCCGCATCCTGCTGGTCAACGCGATGCCGCTCGCCTTGCTGGTGGCGACGCTGCTCTATCTCGATCAGTATCAGAACGGCCTGCTCGAGGCGGAGGTCGGCGCGCTGCGCGAGCAGGCGCGCATCTATGCCGGCGCGCTCGGCGAGAGCGCGGTGCGCGAGACCGATCCGAACAACCCGACACTGGTTGCCGACCTTGCCAGGCCGCTGCTTCGCCGCCTGACCGAGCCGACGCCGAACGCGCAGGCGAAGCTGTATTCGCCGGACGGGCAGGAGATCGCCGACAGCCGGCTGCGCGAGGGCGCCGGCGGCGCCGTGCTGACCGAGCCGCTGCCGCCGGTGGCCGAGCGCGGGTCCCTGCTCGCCGCCGTCGCGCGCGGCTACGACTGGCTGCTCTCGATCATGCCTCACCACGACATCGCCGTGTTCGAGGCGAGCCCGAGTGCCGCCGGCGCCGACTGGCAGCCGGACGTGCGCGAGCAGCTTCGGCTCAGCAGTGGCAACGACAGCCACGAAATGCCGCCCTACATCCGGCGCACCGCCGACAACCGGCTGCTAGTCACCGTCGCCGAGCCGGTGGAGCGCAGCCACCACACCGTCGGCATCGTGCTGCTGACCCGCGACGCGCGCGAGGTCGACACCTCGCTGTTCGACGTGCGGATCTCGATCCTGGGGCTGTTCACCCTGGCGCTGATCCTGACGGTGCTGCTGTCGTGGTACCTGTCGATGACGATCGCGCGGCCGATCCTGCGGCTTGCCCAGGCGGCGCACGACATGCGCGAGGGGCACGGCCGGGCCGACGCCGTGCCGCAGGCGGTGCTGGCTCGCCGCGACGAGGTTGGCGAACTCGGCGCCGCGCTATCCGACAGCGCGGCGGCGCTGTGGGCGCGCATGGACGCGATCGAGCGCTTCGCCGCCGACGTCGCGCATGAGATCAAGAACCCGCTGAGCTCGATACGCAGCGCCATCGAGACGCTGCGCCGCGGCGAAGCCTCGCCCGTCACGCCGACGCCGTCTGGACGCGCCTTCATCGAGACCCCGGCGCGGCAAAGACTGCTCGCCATCATCGCCGAGGACGTGATCCGGCTCGATCGGCTGATCAGCGACATCTCGGATGCGAGCCGCGTCGACGCCGAGCTGTCGCGCACGCCGACCGAGCGGGTGCCGGTGGCGCCGATGCTGGCGGCACTCGCCGAGATCGCCGAGGCGACGCGGGCAGAGGGCGAGCCGCAGACGGTGCTGCGCATGGGCGAGGGCGCGCTCGCCGTGCAGGCGGTCGAGGGCCGGCTGGTGCAGGTGCTGCGCAACCTGATGGGCAACGCCCGGTCGTTCTCGCCGCCGGGCGGCACCATACGCATCCACGCCAGGCAGACCGGCGGCCTGGTCGAGATCGCCGTCGACGACGAGGGCCCCGGCATACCTGAGGCCAAGCTCGAGCACATCTTCGACCGCTTCTACTCGGAACGGCCGGCAAACGAGCAGTTCGGCAAGCACTCCGGCCTCGGCCTGTCGATCAGCCGGCAGATCGTCGAGGCGCTGAACGGACGCATCAGCGCCGAGAACCGGCGCGACGCCGCGGGGCGCGTGGTCGGGGCGCGCTTCATCGTGCGGCTGCCGATTGCGGGCTGACAGCGGGGGGCGGGCTGACGGCGGTGTGCAGGCCGGGCGTGCCCGTCGCCTAGTCGCCTGCCGGCAATGCGTCTAGGCTCGGCTGGAATTGATCCGATTGCCTGCCCGGAGGTCCGATGGACCAGCACGTCGCAACCCCTGACCGCCCCGACCTGCGGCGCGACCTGCCTGCGGACGCGCACGGTCGCGAGGCTGGGCGCGAGGATGGGCGCGACCAGCACGGTCGCGAGGATGGGCGCGACCAGCATGGTCGCGAGGATGGGCGCGACCAGCATGGTCGCGAGGATGGGCGCGACCAGCATG
>CAXTSD010000211.1:3794-4985 GCA_964246775.1 uncultured Acetobacteraceae bacterium
GGTCGCGAGGATGGGCGCGACCAGCATGGTCGCGAGGATGGGCGCGACCAGCATGGTCGCGACGCGGCGCGCGACCTGCGCCGGGTGGCGATCAACCCCGATTTCTGGCACCCGGTGGCCTGGTCGCGCGAGCTCAGGACAGGCCATCCGCTGGCGGTACGCTTCGCCGGCCAGCCGATCGTGCTGGCGCGCCCGAGGACCGGCCCGATCTTCGCGCTCGAGGACCGTTGCGCGCATCGGCAGGTGCCGTTGAGCAACGGGCTGGTCGAGGGTGCGGGGCTGCGCTGCGGCTATCACGGCTGGACCTATGACAGCGCCGGTGCCTGCACCGACGTGCCGTATCTCGGCCGCGCCTGTGACGGCACGCGGCTGCCGAACGGCGTGCGGTCGTATCCGGTGGTCGAGAAGGCCGGCCTGATCCTGGTGTTTCCTGGCGATCCGGCGCTGGCGTCAGTAGTGCCGGCGCCGGCGCTCGGCTCGGTTGCCAACCCGGCCTACAAGACGCGCCGGTTCGGCCGCGAGATCGGCTGCCACTACAGCTTCATGCATGAGAACCTGATGGACATGAACCATCAGTTCCTGCATCGCCGGCTGATGGGCCAGATCCGGCCGCGCTTCGTCGGCCAGAGCGCCGGCGAGGGCTGGGTCGAAGCCAGATACACCTTCGCGCGCATGGGCGGCAAACAGCCGCTCGGCGAGGCGCTGGTGTTCGGTCAGCGCCGCGGCGTCGGCGCCGCGAGCGGCGACCGCGACGTGATGACGATACGCACCGAATACCCCTACCAGACCCTGCGCATCGTCACCGACAGCGCGGTACCGGTGATGGATCTGTGGATCACCTACGCGCCGCTCGACCGCGAGCAGCGCCGCATCCGCAGCTTCGGCCTGCTGTCCGTCCACAAGCCGAAGATCCCCGGCCTGCTCGAGGCGTTCTGGCCGCTGCTGGTGCTGTTCACCGAGCGCATCTTCGCCGAGGACCGCGAGATCGTCGAACTCGAGCAGGCGGCGCACGACGCGCAGGGCGCGGACTGGAACCAGGAGGTGTTTCCGGTCATCCGCAACCTGCGCGCTTTGCTGCGCCAGCGCGGCGCCGCGACGTCACTCTGACGCCGCCCGTGGCGCCGCCGTTCGGGTAGCCGCTACCTGCCCTGATCGAAGCCGACGAAGCCGACGGACGGGTTCGGCACGCCG
>CAXTSD010000212.1:0-4944 GCA_964246775.1 uncultured Acetobacteraceae bacterium
CCGCACGATGCCGTACGGCGCACGTTGCCGGAGGAGGTCAAGCCGCAGCTTGCCAGCCTCGCCGACATCGCGCCCGAGGGTGACGAGTGGGTCAGCGAGGTGAAGTTCGACGGCTACCGGCTGGTCGCCCGGCTCGATCGCGGCGCCTCCGGCGTCGGCGTCCGCCTCATCACCCGCAACGGGCTCGACTGGACGCACCGCCTGCCCGCGGTGGCGCGGGCGGTCGCCTCGCTCGGCGTCGATCAGGCGATGCTGGACGGCGAGCTGGTGGCGCTGCAGCCGGACGGGCTGTCGTCATTCCCGGCGCTGCAATCAGCACTCGCCGACAGGCATGACGAGCGGCTGTTCTTCACCCTGTTCGACCTGCTGCACCTCGATGGCCACGACCTGCGGCCGTGCGGGCTGCTCGAGCGCAAGGCGCTGCTGGCGGGGCTGTCCGACTGGACCGGCCTGCTGCGCTACTCGGACCATTTTTCCGGCGATGCCGGGCGGGTGCGCCGCCACGCCTGCACGATGGGTCTCGAGGGCATCATCTGCAAGCGCGCCGACGCGCCGTATCGCAGCGGCCGCGGGCGCGACTGGCTGAAGGTGAAGTGCCAAGGTCGCGAGGAGTTCCTCGTGCTCGGCTGGACCCGGCCCGGCGGCAGCCGCAGCGGCCTCGGCTCGCTGCATCTGGGCTTCTTCGACAACGACGGCCGGCTGCACTATGTTGGCGGCTGCGGCAGCGGGTTTTCCGCCGCCGACCTGTCTTTGATGACCGGCAGGCTGGCCGGGCTCGCCGCCGCGCCGCCGCCGCACCTGCTGCTGACCGAGGAGATGCCGCCGCCGCGCGGGCTCAACTGGGTGCGGCCGGAGCTGGTCGTCGAGGTCCAGTATATCGGCTGGTCCGGCGCCGGACGGCTGCGCCACGCCGTGTTCCTCGGCCTGCGCGAGGACAAGGACGCCGCCGCGGTGGTGCGCGACATCCCCGACCCGGAGGCGCCGCGCATCACGCTCGGCGGCCGGCGCACGGTGCGCATCGTGAATGCGAAGCCGCACGCCGCGGCGGCGACTGCGGCGACGGCGGCGACGGCGGCCGATAAGTCGCCGGCGCCGTCGCGCATCGTCAACGCCAAGCCGCCAGGGGCGCGCGATGGGGCGATCGAGATCGAGGGGGTGCGCGTCAGCCACCCCGAGCGCGCGCTGTGGCCGGGGATCAGCAAGCAGGATCTCGCCGCCTACTGGCAGAACGTCGCGACAACGGCCCTGTCTGGCATCGCCGGGCGGCCGCTGGCGCTGGTGCGTTGCCCGGACGGCATCGAGGGCGAGCACTTCTTCCAGAAGCACGCGCTGCGCGGCATGTCGGCCGAGCTGCGCGAAGCAGCGCAGGATGGCGCGCCCTATCTGGCGCTCGCCGGCCTGCCCGGGCTGATCGCGGCGGCGCAGATGGCGGCGGTCGAGCTGCACAGCTGGGGCGCGCACCTGCCGCAGGCCGGGCAGGCCGACCGCCTGGTGTTTGATCTCGATCCCGGCGAGGGCGTCGACTGGCCGCAGATCATCCGCGCGACGCTCGACGTGCGGGCGCGGCTCGCGCGCGAGGGCTTCGCCTCGTTCTGCCGCACCTCCGGCGGCAAGGGCCTGCACGTGGTGGCGCCGCTGATCCCTGATGCCGGCTGGGAGCAGGTGCGCGCCTGGTCGCGCGGCTTTGCCGAGCGCATGGAGGCCGAGCAGCCGGCGCTCTACGTCGCCTCGGTGCCGAAGGCGAAGCGGCGCGGCCGCATACTGGTCGACTGGCTGCGCAACGGCCTCGGCTCGACGGCGGTGTGCTCGTTCTCGCCGCGCGCCCGGCCCGGCGCCGGCGTCGCCACGCCGCTCGACTGGCGCGAGGTGTCGCCGAAGCTCGACGTCGCCGCCCATACCCTGCGCACGGTGCCGGCCCGGCTCGCCAGGCTGAAGCGCGATCCGTGGGAGGGTTTTGATGCAACCGACCAGCGCCTGCCGGCGGCGCCCGGCAAGCCATCAAGGAAACGGGGACAGTAATGGCGGAGCGTCCGATCTGGCGCGGGCAACTCAGGCTCGCCCTGGTGTCGTGCCCGATCGCGCTGTACGCGGCGCATCACGAGCGCAGCAACCTGCACTTCCACTTCATCAACCCGAAGACCGGCCACCGGGTGCGTATGGTGACGCTGGATGCCGGCACCGACGAGGAGCTGTCGCGCCGCGACCTCGCGCGCGGCTTCGAGTTCAAGAAGGACAACTACGTCCTGCTCGACGACGAGGATTTCGAGTCGGCGCGGATCGAAAGCTCCTCGGTGCTGAGCGTGCAGAAGTTCGTCGCCGCCGGGCAGATCGATCCGGTGTATTTCGACCAGAGCTACTACGTCGCCCCTGACGGGCAAGGCGGCGAGGACGTCTACGTCGTGCTGCGCGACGCGATCCGGCAGACCGGGCAGGTCGCGCTCTCGCGCGTGGTGATGGCGCGGCGCGAGCGGGCGGTCGCGATCATGCCGATGGAGAACGGACTCGTCTTGCACACGCTGCACGAGGCGCGCGACATCAGCAGCCCGGCGGAGCTGTTCGCAGGCGTGCCCGCCGGCGCGCCGGACCCGGCGATGATCGGGCTCGCGAAGCAGCTGATCGATCGACAGACCGAGGCGTTCGCGCCCGCCGACCTCGAGGACCGCTACGAGGCGAAATTGCGCGCCGTGATCGAGGCGAAGCTCGCCGGCGAGGGCCTTGCCGGGGAGCCGGAGGAGCCGGCGGAGAGCGGCAACGTGATCGACCTGATGGCGGCGCTGAAGCGCAGCCTCGGCCAGGTGGTCGACGCGCCGAAGGGCAAGGCGAAGGCGGCGAAGGTCAAGGCGGCAGCCAAGCCGGTCGCCACGAGTGCGAACGCCGTTGCGAAAACCAAGCGCTCGACCCCGGCGAAGAAACGCGCCTGATGCGGCTCGCGCTGCTCGCCGGCCTCGCCGCCTGTCTGCTGAGCCTGCCCGCCCGGGCCGACCGCCTGCACGTGTTCACGCCGCGGCTGCGCGTCTACGCCTCGTCCAGCCTGTCCGGGACGATCGAGGAGCTGATCGCGGCCTCCGGTATCGATCCTGACGACGTCGCGACGCCGGTGTTCGGCCCGTCCGGCACGCTTCGCCAACGTATCGAGGCGGGCGAGACGGCGGGGCTTTTCGTCTCGGCCGATCTCGACGGACCGACCCGGCTTGCCGCGCGGCCCGGTGCGTTGCCCGCGGTCGCCTTCGCCGGCAACCGGATGTGCGTGCTGGCGCCGCGGCGCCTCGGCCTGACCGCCGCCGCGCTGCTCGACCGGCTGCTCGACCCGAAGCTGCGGCTCGCCACCCCCTCGCCCGGCGTCGCCTCGGCCGGCGACGACGCGTTCGCCATGTTCGCACGCGCCGAAAGCCTGCATCCCGGCGCGGCCGCGACCCTGAGCGCCAAGGCGCAACGCCTGCCCGGACCGCCCGACGCCGGCGCCGCCGCGCCGTCCGGCGAGGCGCACAGCCCGGCCGCCAGCGCGTTCCTTCACGGCAAGACCGACCTGCTGATCGATTTCTGCTCGGTCGGCGCCACGGTGCTGCGCGAGGTGCCGGAGCTCACCTCGACGCCGTTGCCGGCCGAGCTCGCCGTGCACCCGGTCTACGGGCTGGTGGTGCTGCATCCGACCCGGCTCGCGACGCGGCTCGCGCTGTTCATCCTGTCGGCGAAGGGACAGGCGATCCTGGCCGATGCCGGGCTGCTGCCGCTGGCGCCCGCCGCGCCGAAATAGCAAGCAAGGCTGGGCTCTGCCCAGACCCGCCAGTTCGTGCTCGGGGCTACTCATACCGCAGCGCCCGCGCCGGCTCTGCCCGCGCAACCAGCCATGCCTGTCCCAGCACCGTCAGCACAGACAGAGCGAGAGCGGCGATCCCAGCGCCCGCAAAATACAGCGGTGACAACGAGATCCGCTGGTCGAACCCGCTAGAGCGCTTTCAGGCTGACCGTATCCGGTCAGCGCGCTCTAGCTTTTTGTTCAGCGAGCAGTTTTACCGCCCGGAGTGAGTCCACTCCGAGCGGAACTGCTCTAAGCCAGCCGCGCATCGCCGCCCACGCGATCGGCCAGGCGATGACGTTGGCGATCAGCACCGGGCGGATGAACTGGAACACCAGAAGCAGCAGCACGTCGCGAGTGGACGCGCCCAGCGTCTTGCGAATGCCGATCTCGCGCACGCGGCGCGTGGTGTTGAAGGATGCCAAGCCGTATAGGCCGAGGCACGCGATGGCGACGGCCAGCACGGCACCGGCGGAGAACAGACGGGCGCGCTGCTCGTCGGGCCGGTAGAAGTTGGCCAGCCGCTCGTTCGCCGTCTTGGCAACGAACGGGTTGTCGGGCGCGACCGAACGCCATGCGGCTTCAAGTCGCTCCATCATCTCGGCCCTGCGGACGCCGCTGTAGCGCACGGCAGCCTCCGCATACTGAAAGCCATGCGTGTCGTATCGGTAAACTTCTGGATCGACCGGTCGGGGTCGTGGCTGAACGCTGTCGAGAACTTCTTCTCCGCGCTGACGCGCAAGCGCATCCGTCGCGGCAGCTTCCATTCGATCGTCGCCCTGCAAGCCGCCATCAAACGCTAACTCGCCGAGGACAACGCCGAGCCGAAGCCGTTCGTCTGGACCGCATCGGCCGCTTCGATCCTGGCCAAGCTCGACAGACTGCATGCTCGGTCCGTATGAGTCAGAGCACCAGGACCTCCTGCGCCCCCTCGGCCTGATCGAAATCTCCCGCACCGGCATCGCCGCCATCGCCCGCGGCACCCGGACGCTCCATAGATAGCCAGCCAGGGACCCTGCCCTGGACCGCCGGTGCCTCCGCCAAAGACCCCATTCGCTTGATTTCAGTTGCGGGAAACCTCGCCGCGACGGTCTTCCATTCGGATGGAAGCGGTGTCACGGTGACACTGGTGCCCGCCCGCCCCGGGC
>CAXTSD010000213.1:0-4917 GCA_964246775.1 uncultured Acetobacteraceae bacterium
GTTGCTGCGCCTCGCCGACGCGTTCGAGGCCTGGTCGGCGACGGCGCGGTCGACCTGGGACGGCGCGGCTTCGGCGACGTGGGCGAGCGTCGAACCGGTGCGCGGGTCGAGCACCGCGAGGCCCTCGCCCGAACCGGTTTCAAGACGACCGTCGATCAGCAGGCTGAGCTGCATCCGGTGTGCCACCGCAACGTTCGTCCAAGCCTAACGCCGTTCGCGCGCGGCGCACAACAGGGCGCGACGCCTCAGCGGCCGGAGCTTCCGCTCATGAAGGCCGCGATGTGCTGGTTGAGGAATGCCGCGTCGGCCGGGCTCGCTCCCGCACCCGCCGGGTGCCCCCACAGCGACGGGATCGGCGTCAACACGCAGCGCTTGATGAACTGCGCCTCCCATTGCGCGTCCTCGAGCGGAAAATACAGGTCGGTCGCCGCGGGCATGTACAACACCGGCGCCCTGATCGAGCGCAGCGCCGACGCGACGTCGCCGCCGAAGGGCGGCGTGTCGCCGACGTTGTGCCGCTGCCAGGTCCGCATCTGCAGGATCAGGTCGTTGGCATCGGCGTCGGCGAAGAACTCCGCCGTGGCGCGAGCGGTCGCCTGCTCGAGCGTCGTGCCCGGCGGATTGTCGTCGCGCCACAATTCCCGGCGCCACCATTCCTGGGAGTACAGCCAGCCGAGCCAGACCAGGGCCGTCGCTGCGATGCCGCGGGCCGGCGGGCTTGTATAGTCGCCGCCGTCAAAGGCCGGGTCGGTCGTGAGCGCCGCGATCTGGCCCTCGAGGCGGACGATGCCGTGGCCGTAGGTTTTCGCGGCCCCCGCGGTGGCGACGACGCGGTCCATGAAGTCCGGGTAGCTGACCGCCCACTGCAGCGCCTGCTGCGCGCCCATGGAGAAGCCGATGACGGCGCGCAGATGCTCGACGCGCAGGCTCTCGGTGAGCAGGCGGTGCACGGCGTTCACGTTGTCGCGGATCGTCGGCACCGGAAAGCGCGGTCCGGCAAACGGCTCGGGCGTGTTGCTCGGCGAGGATGAGCGGCCGTTACCGAACAGCTCGCTCGTGATCAGGCATAGCTTGGCCGGGTCGAGCGCGCGGCCCGGGCCGATCAGCCACTCGTAGCCGCGCATGTCGGCCATGTAGTGCGACGGCAGCAGCACGGCGTTGTCGCGCGCCGCGTTCAGCGTTCCGTATGTGCCGTAGACGAGGCGCGCCTCCGGCAGCACGGCACCGCTCTCGGTCGGCAGGCCGCGCAGCACGAATTCGTTCCGGACGCAGACGCTGCCGCTCATCAGACGATCCCCGCTCCTTGCAGCGCGCCGAACACGCCGAGCACCGTGGTGAGCCCGGCGACGGCGATCACCACCCACAGATAGACGCCCTGCAGCCGGTGCGCCGCCGGCAGGGCGCGCACCGCGAGCGCGATCAGGAAGCCCAGCACCAGCGGCAGCAGCAGCGCATTCATGATCTGCACGTCGATATTCAACGCGACGAGATCGGGCCACCAGGCCACCAGCGCGGCACCGCCCAGCACGCTCGCCGCGTAGATGCCGTAGAACCAGCGCGCCTCGAGCGGCCGGTGCTCGAGCGAGTGGCGAAAGCCGGTGACCTCGCCGACGCCCCAGGCGAGCGCGAGCGAACACACGATCGCCGCCACCATCCCTGCCCCGAGCACGCCGAGGCCGAAGATCAGCCGCCCGGCCGCGACCCCGAGATAGGGAGTGAGCGCCTCGCTCAGCTCGCCGACGGTGTTCAGGCTGGTCTGGCCGTGCCGCGTGCCGAGCGTCGCCGCCGTCGCCACCAGGACCGCCGCCATCACCAGTTGGGTGACGACCGCGCCGACCGCCGTGTCGAGCTTCGCGGCGCCGAAGTGCTCGGGGCGCAGGCGTTTGTCGGCGATCGCGGATTGCTGGTAGAAGATCATCCAGGGCATGATCACCGCGCCGATATTCGCCGCCGCCAGGTAGACGTAGTCGGGGTCGCCGATCGGGATTTGCATCGCGCCGGCCAGCGCCTCGGGCAGCCGAGGCGCGGCCGCCCAGGCGACGCCGAAGAAGGCGAGCTCGAACAACCCGAGCGCGATCGCGATCCGCTCGACGCGCCGGTACGAGCCGGTCGCCACCACCACCAGCAGGCATATCGCCGCAAGAGCAAGGCTCGCCGGGCGCGGCACGCCGTAGATCTCGCCGACGCCCGCGACCCCTGACATCTCGGTCAGCAACGCCCCCGCCGTCGCGATCGCGAGCCCGAGCACCGACACGTAGGCCCAGTACCGACCGAAGGTGTCGCGTATCAGCTCGCCATGGCCCTGGCCGGTAAAGATGCCGAGCCGCACGGTGAGCTCCTGCACCATGTAGAGGACCGGTATCAGCAGCACCTGCAGCAGCAGCAGCCGATACCCCCACTGCACCCCGCTCTGCGCCGCGGTGATCACGCTGCCGACGTCGGTGTCGGCAAGCATCACCACGAGCCCTGGCCCGAACACCGCCAGCAGCGGGCGCAGGCGTGAGTGCTGCGGGTTCGGCGTGCCGGTTGGGCGGAGCCGGTCTATGTTGCGGGTCATCGGCGACCTCTTAGCCTGACTTGCAACTGCGAACAAGTCGCGACTACAGGCGCAGCCGCCCCAGGGCTTGGGGGATCATTGCCAAGCCTCGGGCGAAATGACATCTCGCGGTTCTCGCGATGCGGCTTGGGTGCCGAAGCAACGGGTGCGAACGGGATTCCGGCAACCGATGACGAAGCAGCTTGGTATCGGCCGATGAGCAGCGTTCTCGACGGCGCGCCGCCGGGCGCCATCGGCCGGACGGCGACGGCGCCGATCCCGCACGCACCGCCCGACATCGCCGGCAAGGAGCAATCGCTGGAGGCGTTGCGTGGCGTCGCCGCCATCATCGTCGTGCTCTATCACCTGCTGCTCGGCTTCGCGCCGGGGCTGCCGGGCGTTCTCCCCGGCTTTCCGGCCGGCGCGACGTGGATCGGGCGTCCGTGGTATGGCCTCGTCAACGGCGTCGCCGCAGTCGGCTTCTTCTTTACGCTGTCCGGCTTCGTGCTGACCCGGCGCAGCCTGCAGACCGGACATGGCGACAGCCTCGCGGTCGGCGCGATCAAGCGCTGGCCGCGCCTCGCCGGCACCGTCGCCATCGCCTGTCTGTCGAGTTGGGCGCTGTTCCCGCTTGGTCTCTATCGGTTCAGGCAGGCGGGCAAACTCAGCGCCTCGCCGTGGCTGTCCGCATTCGCGTCGACCGGTTCCGGTGACGGCCTGGCGCCGAACGGCCTCACGCCGAACGGCCTGGTGCCGAACGCCTGGGCCGCCTTCAAGGAAGGCGCGTGCCTGACCTTCTTCACCGGCTCGGCGACCTACAACAGCAGCTTGTGGACGATGCACATCGAATTCATCGGCAGCTTCATCGCGTTCGGTCTGGCGCTCGCCTTGCTGCGCCTGCCCGGCGCCGGCGCCCGCGCGGCGCTGCTGCTGACCGCTTGGCTCGCCTGCTTCTGCGTCGATCCGTGGCTCGCCAACTTCCCGCTCGGCGTCGCCCTGGCGAGCCTTGCCGCTTCGGGGCGGCTGCCGCGGCTCAGTGCCGCGTGGCTGCCGCCGCTGTTGCTGGCGGCGTTCGCGAGCGCCAATTACGTGGAGAACTCCGCCCTCGGCCGCCTCGCCTACGCGCATCTGCGGTTCGTGCCGCCGGCGGCGAGCGTCTACGGTCTGGGCGCGGCCTCGGCGCTGCTGGCGGCGGAGTGCATCCCGGCGCTGCGGGCGAGCCTCAGCGGCCGGGTCGCGGCGTGGCTCGGGCGCCTGTCGTTTCCGCTCTACCTGCTGCACATCCCAATCCTGTGCTCGGCCGGATGTTTCGCCTATCTGCGCGCGGGCGGCGGCCGGCGCGGCACCCTGGCGGCCGCGATCGTCCCCCTGGCCGGCACCGCCCTGGCGGCATGGCCTCTGGCGATCTTCGACATCTGGTGGGCGGCCCTGGTCGGGCGAGCGGCGCGCCGCGTCGCCTTCGGTCCGGCGGCGCGGACCTGCCGGCCGCCCGGTTAGCGGCTAGCGTCTGATCGTTTCAGGTTGGGTCAACCTGAACCGTGAATCAGCCGCTTCTACTAACTATGCCGCGGCGGAAAAGTCCGGCACCGACACCAGCACCGGCAGGCCGAGTGTCCGCTGCAGGCGTTCCGCGGTGATGAAGCGCCGGCGCAGCGCGTCCGAGAGCAGGGCGGTGACGGCGCCGGCGATGGCGGCGAGCAGCACGCCGGCGGCGGTGAGCGGCAGCAGCAGGCTGTTCGGTCGGATCGGCGGCCGCGCCTCGCTGATCAGGCGCACGTTGGCGGCGCGATGCTCGTCGACCGCTTCTGTGACTCTTCGGTCATCGAGCAGCTTGACGGTGGCGCGGTAGTTGTCCTCGGCGACGCTGCGCGTGCGGTCGAGCTGCTCGAGCGTGATGTCGTCGGCGGTGAGCGTGTGCACCGCCTCGTCGAGGGCGGCGATCTGCCGCGTCACGGTCTCGATGCGGGCGCGCGCGGCGACGAGTTCCGCGGCGGCGTGGGCGCGGTCGAGGTCGAGCGCGTCGCGGTTGAGGTTGCGCCCGGCGCGCGACACCGAGGCGCTGCGGTCGCCGTGCAGCCGGGCGAGCTCGATCTCGCGGGCCGCGATCTCCTGCTGCAGGTCGGTGAGCATGCGGCTCGTCGGCACGATCCGGGTGGCAAGCTGCGCCTCGCGGCCGCGCAGGTCCTGCAAGGCGGCGGTCAGCGTGCCGGCGCGCTGGTCCGGGTCGCGTTCGCTGTACTGCGGCACGGTCGCCGGCGCGTGCAGCAGCTCGGCGTCGATCACCGCGAGGCGGCGGGTGAGCTCGCCGCCACCCTGCAAGACGCGAGCGGGTCGGTGTAGATGTGGCGGCGCAATGCCTCGTAGAGCCTGACCAGCGTGTT
>CAXTSD010000214.1:0-4900 GCA_964246775.1 uncultured Acetobacteraceae bacterium
CCAGCAATCCGTCCAGCGGATCGACCGCGCTCTCCTCCGTGCTGCCCACCACGGCCACCGCCGCCAGCACCGGCACCCGGCGTCGCAGCATGTCGCCCAGCGTCTGCTCGACATGCTCAAGGTCAAGCCGCGCGTCCCGGTCCACCCGCTGCACGAGCACCGCGTTCGGCCCCCGCCCCCGCCGCGGCGGGGTGGCCGGGGGGTAGCCCGGGGCCGCCGCGCCGCCCGCGCCCCGGCCTCACCGCCATCGGCGACGCGCTGCTGGCCAGCCTCGCTCTGCTCGCCATCGCACCCGAAGCCGCCGCCCGTCAGGTGGTCGACGTCGCCGGCGACGGGCGCAGCAATGACGGGCTGCCGGTCGCCCTGGTGCGCGACCGCATGGTGGCGGCCGGCGTCGTCATCAACGGTCTGTGCGTGCTGCACGAGGAGGCGGACCTGCTGGCGAGCTACCGCGCCGAGGTGATCGGCGGCCAGGGCGCGTTTGCGCTCACCTGCGGCGACTACGCGGGCTTCGCCGACGCCATGCGGCGCAAGCTGTTCGCCGAGGTCACCGGCGCCCCTGTTGCGTGACCCCGGCGCGTCGCGCCGGTTGCGTGACCCCGGCGCGGAGCGCCGGTTGCGTAACCTCAACGACACTATCCACCGGTTCCCCGCAATCCACAGGGCGCGGCCCCGCCCGATCGGCGCTACCATGGGCCGGTGAACTCGATCGACACGCCGCTGCTCGGCCTCTCCCAGAGGCTGCCGCCCGCCAACCTGCAGGCCGAGCAGGCGCTGCTCGGCGCCCTGCTCGCCAACAACAAGGCCTACGAACGGGTTGGCGATTTCCTGACCGCCGACCACTTCGCCGACCCCATACACGGCCGGATCTTCGCCGCCGTGCAGCGCCGCATCGAGGCCGGGCAGCTGGCCGACGCGGTGACCTTGAAGGGCGAGTTCGAGCACGCCGGCACTCTCGACGAGGTCGGCGGCACCGCCTATCTGGCGCAGCTGCTGACCGCGATGGTCGGCATCATCAACGCCGGCGAATACGGCCGGGTAATCCACGACGCCTGGCTGCGACGCCAGCTGATCGATCTCGGCGAGACGGTGGTCAACAACGCCTTCGGCGCCGACCCGGAGCTCGATGGCGGCAAGCAGATCGAGTTCACCGAGCAGACGCTGTTCACGCTCGCCACCGGCCAGGGCACCGATGGCGGCTTCGTCAGTTTTGAGCGCGCGCTGATCGACGCCATTCACAGCGCCGAGCGGGCGTTCAACCGCGCCGGCCAGGTCTCCGGCCTGTCGACCGGCTTGCGCGACCTCGACCGCAAGACCGGCGGCATGCACGGCTCGGACCTGCTGATCCTCGCCGGCCGCCCAGGCATGGGCAAGACCGCGCTCGCCACCAAGATCGCCTTCGGCGCGGCGCGCGCCCTGCTCGCCGAGGCCCGCGCCGAGGACCCGAACGGCGTCTCGAAGGGCTCGGTCGCGGTGTTCTCGCTCGAGATGAGCGCCGAGCAGCTGGCGACCCGCCTGCTCGCCGAGGAGGCGCGCGTCTCCGGCGACCGGATCAGGCGCGGCGAGATCGGCCAGCGCGATTTCGACCGCTTCGTCGAGGTCAGCCGCGAGCTCGCGAACCTGCCGCTGCACATCGACGACACGCCGGCGATCACGCTGTCGGCGCTGCGCACGCGCTGCAGGCGCCTCAAACGCACCAAAGGCCTCAGCCTCGTCGTCATCGACTACCTGCAGCTGATGCGGCCGGCCGCCGGCACCCGGCCGGAAAACCGCGTGCTCGAGATCAGCGCGATGACGCAGGGCCTGAAAGCGCTGGCGAAGGAGCTCGCGGTGCCGGTGCTGTGCCTCAGCCAGCTGTCGCGCGCCGTCGAAAGCCGCGAGGACAAGCGGCCGCAACTCTCCGACCTGCGCGAGAGCGGCTCGATCGAGCAGGACGCCGACGCGGTGATGTTCGTCTACCGCGACGAATACTACCTGCAGCAGCGGGCGCCGAAGCAGATGGCGTTCGACAACGAGGAGAAATTTCAGAACGCGCTGGAGAAGTGGCAGCGCGACATGGAGCAGGTGCACAACAAGGCCGAACTGCTGCTCGAAAAACAGCGTCACGGGCCGACCGGCAAGATCGACCTGTTCTTCGAGGGCGAATTCACCCGCTTTGCCGACCTGGACGTTGTGCATGGGGAAGCGAAGGCCTACTTTTTTGAAAAAAAGTAGCAAAAAACTTTTGTTTATTTAGTATCCCTGGCCCACTGCGTCGCTTAATAAATAAAAGCTTTTTGGTTCTTTTTCTCGAAAAAGAACTACTTCCTTCCCCCCGAGCTGCCCATAGATCGCGCCCGCCGCGCCGCGGCCCGGCCTGGCCAGTCCACCACGTGATCCTCGAGCGCCCCGGCGTGCCGCTCGCTCACCGCCCGGCCGCGCACCGAGACGCCGGCCTCGTGCACCATCTGCGGGTCCCCGGAGACCAGCTTGTGCCACCACGGCAGACCCCGCCCTTCGGCCAGCCGCCGGTAGGCGCAGGAGGGCGGCAGCCAGTCGATGGTCGCCAGCGCGGCGGGGGTGAGCTGCACGCAATCCGGCACGCGATCCTGGCGGTGCGCATAGTCGCCGCAGCGGCAGGACCCGAGATCGAGCAGTCGGCAGGCGACCTCGGTCCAGAATATCTCGCCGCTGTCGTCGTCGCGCAGCTTGTGCAGGCAACAGCGGCCGCAGCCGTCGCACAGCGACTCCCACTCCGCCTCGCTCATCTCGGCGAGCGGCGTCGTCTTCCAGAACTCCGCCATCAACCCAGGTTAGCACCCCGCCCGCCGCCGGAAAACCCGGCGGCGCGAGGCGAGCGGCTACTGGAACGGATAGTAGCGCAAGCTGAAGAACACCATGTTGTTGTCGGTCGACGGCGTGGCGCCGACGCCGCCGAATATGTCGCGCCGCGTGTAGGAATACTGCACGCCGGTCTGCACCGTGCCGTACGATCCCTTGTAGAAGCGCCACCAGGCGCCGAGCGTGCCCTGCGTGATGCCCTTGGTGTTGGCGACGCAGGACGCGGCGGCGCCGAGCTCGGTCTCGCACGAGGCGTTGGAGTAGAGCGCGCTGCCGTAGCCGTAGCCCCGGCCCGCCGAGGCGAAGCTGCGTCGGCCGATCTGCTCGGTGCCGCCATAGGCGTAGACGTCGACCGACTTGATCGGATGCGCCTCGAGGCCGACCAGCCCCTCGACCTCCGGCAGCGGGTCGGGCGCGCCGTCCGGGCCGACCACCGCGTCCGGCAACTGGCCCGAGCCGTAGCGGCCGATGCCGTCGCCGGCCAGCGCGCTCAACCGGAAGTCGAGTATCTTCGGCACCAGCGGCAGCACCATGCCGATGCCGCCGCCGCCGGCCAGCGTGGTGTCGCTGTGCCCCGAGCCGGTCTGGCTCACCCGGTCGTGCAGGAAGCGCAGCAGGCCGTAGATCTCGTAATGCCCGTAGCCAGGATCGGCCGCCGCCTTGACGATGACGTCGGGCGCGATGTCGTCGCTGTAGTTCACCGTGGACGGCAGCAGCGAGACGCCGGGATTGGCGACGTTGATGGTGCCGACCGAGGACGGCGCGAGCCCGTTCGGCCCGGTATAGAACACCGCCTGCGGCTCCTCGACCGAGGCGGCGAGCCAGTATTTGTCGTTGTCGAAACTCTTGGTGGCGCGGAACTGCGCCTGGCGCGCCCAGTTGAACCCCGGGACGTACTGCGCGTCGATGGTGAGCGGGATGTCCTCCTGGCGCGGGATGATGCCGTGCTTGTCGAGCGTCGCCAGCGACCAGGCCTGCCCGGCCTCGAAATGCAGCCCGTAGGTCGTGTTGTCGAGCTGGGCATAGGCCTGGCGCAGCCGCAGCGTGTAGCTGTTGCTCTCGTTCGAGTTGCCGGTCGGCGAGCTGCCGAGGAAGTCGGTCTCGTAATAGGCGCCGACCGAGGTCGCAGGGTTGATGTTCGCCGTCGCCAGCAACGACAGCCGGCTCTGCCGGGCGCTCTCGCGGAACTCGCCCTCGTGATAGAGCTGGGTGTTCGGCAGCGGGATGCCGGCGTTGAAGTTCGAGCCGACGTCGGCGACGTCGTTGCGGCTGCGCGCGATCGACGCCGCCTCGATGAAGCCGCCGATCTGCACGGTGACCCCGCCGAGCCGGAACGTGCCGGGCGGCAGCGGCTTGCCCTCCACGGTCGTCGACATCGACGGCCCCGGCTCCTCGCGCGCCAGTTCGACGCTGCCGGGAGCCGAGCCGGGGCGCGCCGGCACCAGCGCGTAGCCTTGCGGGATCTGCGGGATCAGCCCGCCGGTGGCATAGCCGGTGGGAGGCGCCGCCGCGACCTGCGACCGCGCCTGCGCCGCTTCCGCCCGCGCGTCGCGCACCGCCTGGTCGCGCGCGGCGAGCGAGCGCTTCACGTGCTTCAGTTCGGCCTGCAGGGCGGCGATCTCCTTCTCGATCCGGCCGAGCGTCGCGTCGTCCGCCGCCTGCGCCGGCAGGCATTGCGCCAGCAGCGCCATCCCGGTCGCACCGAGCAGAGCCGTCCTGGTCGCGATCCTGGTCATACGTGTCATCGTCGCTCTTTCCGTCGTGCCGCAAGACGACTAGCCGCCGCCACGCCGCAGACAATGCGAAGGATTGATGACAGTGGCGGAACCGCGTCATGGTGCGGCATGGATGCGACAGTTTCACCGGCCGGCCGGGCATCTGTCCTTCCAAGCCAAGGCGATGTAGGCAGGCGCCGCTGACGAACGGAAAGCCCGGACAAGGAGCGCGTGGCCGCCATGGCCTACATGGTGAAGGAGATCTTCTACACGCTGCAGGGCGCGGGCCGCAACGCCGGCCTCGCCGCCGTGTTCTGCCGCTTCGCCGGCTGCAACCGGTGGTCCGGCCGCGAGGCGGACCGCGG